>NZ_CDRRBS010000065.1:0-6760 GCF_977040545.1 Pseudostreptobacillus sp.
CTTCATTGCCTAATAAATATTTAACTATTTCTAATCCAAAATCTTTAGAAGCAGCTACCGATCTTCCAGTTATTACATTTTTATCTACTATTACTGGAAAATTATTTGCACTTCCTCCATTTTCTAAAATATATTTTTCAAATCCTGTATATGCAGTCGCATTTAACCCTTTTAAAACTCCTATTTTAGCAAGATAAGAAGGGGCTGCACATATTGCAGAAACTAATTTTTTATCATTAAACATCTTAACAACTATCTCTTTAATTAAATCATATTCATAATATTTTTTAGTTCCTGGTCCTCCAGGTAGAAATACTCCATCAAATTCATTAAAATTAATTTCAGTTAATTTTTTTTCTACAATTATTTTAACTCCATGAGAACTTACTACTTCTAGTGTGTCTTGTGGTGTTGAAATTAAAACTTCAATTCCTACTCTTCTCATTAAATCTATAGGAAATAATGCTTCTGTTTCTTCAAATCCATCTACTAATATTGTTAATATCTTTTTCATAAAAGCCCCTTATCTTATTATCAATCTAATTAAGTACTGTACAGGCATTGCCACTAAAGAAAGTATTGTAAATACCACCATTCTATAAATATACATAGGTGCTCCTTTTTTAGTAACTCTACTATAAACTATCATAGCTGCAAGTACTGCTGCCATTATTAAAAATATTCCAAAAATATTAGAAGATAATAAAGTTGATATAAAGAATAAAACATATATTATATAGTCAAATTTAGTAAAAGGCATTTGATTTAAAATTTCATCTTCTCTCTTTTTTTCTTCAAACTCCTTTTCTTCTTTAGCTTTTCTTTTTTGTTCTTTTTCACCCTTTAATTTTCTCATAGTTCTCCTATCTTAAAGACTCAATAACTTCTTCAGTAGTATCTTTACTTAAAATTAAATCTCTATATTTTTGAGCCTCAGCATAATTTGTATCTAAAATTTTTCTCTTAACTTTTAACACTGAAGAAGCTGACATACTAAATGAGTCAAGACCCATTCCTAAAAGTAATTCAGTAGCATCTTTATTCCCTGCAAATTCTCCACACATACTTATTGAAATCCCTTGATTATGTGCAGCATCTATTACTTTTTGTATAGCTTCAAGTACCGCAGGATTGAATGCTGAATAAAGATCAGAAACCATTTCATTTCCTCTATCAACAGCTAAGAAATATTGAGTTAAATCATTTGTCCCTATAGAGAAGAAGTCAACTTCTTTTGCAAATTTATATGCTATTATTGCAGAAGACGGTGTTTCTACCATCATACCTACTTTAATATTTCTATCAAATTTCTTACCTATAGCATCTAATTCTTCCATACATTCTTTTAAAATTATATTTGCAAGTCTTACTTCTTTAATCGAACTTATCATAGGGTACATTATCTTAACAGTTCCATAAGCAGACGCTCTTAATATTGCTTTAAGTTGTGTCTTAAACATATCTTTATTTACCAATGACACTCTTATAGCTCTATATCCTAAGAAAGGATTTAATTCTTTAGGTAAATCTAAATAAGGTAATTCTTTATCTCCACCTATATCCATAGTTCTTATAGTTACAGGATTATTATTCATCTTTTCAACAACTGATCTATATGCTCTATATTGTTCCTCTTCTGTTGGCATATGATCAGAATTCATAAATAGAAATTCTGTTCTATATAATCCTATACCTGTAGCTCCTGCTTCAATAACTGCATCAACATCTTCAGGTTTCCCTATATTACCCCACACCTCTACACCGTGTCCATCAGTTGTTACAGGTTTTAAGTCTTTTATTTTTTTCAATTCTTCTTTTAAATTTAATTGTTCTTCTCTTTTTCTTAAAAATTCATCAACTAATTCTTTAGATGGGCTTAAATAAATTTCACCTTTTTCTCCATCAATTATTATATTTTCTCCATCTTTAACAGTAGAAATTATAGATTTAGTTCCTACTACAGCTGGAATTTCAAGTGATCTTGCCATAATAGCTGAATGAGCAGTTTTACCACCTATTTCAGTTACAAAACCTTTACAATTTTCAAGATCTAATTGAGCTGTATCAGATGGTGTTAAATCATTTACAACTATTACTGTATTAGGTTCTAAATTACTTAAATCTTTTATTTTAATATTTAATAAATTTTTTAACCATCTTGTTCCTATATCTTGTATATCTGCTGCTCTTTCCCTCAAATATGGATCATCTAATTGTGAAAACATATCTGCATAAGTTTGTATTCCTTCTTTTAAAGCATATTCTGCTCTCATACCATCTTCTTTTATTTTTGTTTTAATTTCATCCATTAAATCTTCATCTTCTAAAAGAAGTATATGGCCATCAAATATATCTGCTTTATCATCACCCATTTTAGCTCTAACTTTTTCTCTAATAGATATTAGTTGGGTTTTAGATTTTTTCATAGCTTCTTCAAGTTTTAAAAATTCTGATTCGGCTGTTTCACTTTTTAAATTTTTTTCTTCAGGAAGAACTATATCTTCTTGATGGAAAATTAATACATTACCTATAGCAACACCTTCTGATGCTCCTATACCTGTTAATCTTAGCATAATATACCTCCGTACTATTTATTATTTTTTCTAATTTCTTTCATTTTAATACGCAATAATTTAACAATTTCTCCCTTGCCAAAATTAGTTGCAAGATCCAAAGCACTATAACCTTTTTTATCTTTCATAAAAGGATCTGCCCCATTTTCAAGAAATAATACAACCATATTAGTATTCCCTTTTAATGCTGCATCTTCTAATGGATGCCAACCATCTACATCATTTACCTTATTTACTAAAGATTTATCTTTTTCTATAAGTAATCTTGCTCCATCATAATTTGAATAGTATGCTGCTATATTTAATGGATATTTTCCAAAAATAGGATGTCTAACATCTAAATTAACATCTCTTTTAAGAAGCTCATCTAATATAGTATTATTACCATATTCTATAGCTATCATTAAAGCTGTTTCACCCTTTAAATTTTTAGCATTAATATCTATTTTTTCAATTTTAGATATTTCTATATTTTTAAATGCTGGTTTATAGGCATCTTGAGAATATATGTTTATATTTTCTTCACCATCACCATTTATATACCTCATAACTTGTGTATTATTAAAATATCTAATTGCATTAAAAAAATCATTTAATCTAGTTTCTTCTATCTCACTTTCTTTTGATAATAAAATTTGGCTTGAATTATCATTATTTGTATATGATATGAGCGAAATAAATAATAATAAAATAAAAATTTTTTTCATTTTCATCACTACCTTATTATATCATATTTTTTATTTTTTTAAAATTTTATTTAATTTATCACTAAAATCTTCTTCTTCCATCTTTTTACAAAGTAAATCAGGTCTATTTTTTAAAGTTTTTTTCAGTGATTCATTATCTCTAAATTCATTTATCAATTTATGATTCCCATTTAAAAGAACCTCCGGAACTTCCATTTTGTCTATAACTTGAGGCCTTGTATATTGAGGAAATCCAAGTAGACCATTATAAAAAGAATCTGTTTCATAAGACTCTTTTTTTATTATCCCTTCTTTCATTCTCATTATTCCATCTATAAGTACAAGAGAAGGAAGATCCCCACTACTTAAAACATAATCTCCTATAGAAATTTCTTGATCAACAAATTTATCTATAACTCTTTGATCCAATCCCTCATATCTACCTGATATTATACAAATATCATCTTTTTGAGATAATTCTATCAATTTTTTTTGATTTAACTTTTCACCTTGTGGAGTAACAAAAATAGTATACGGTTTTTTTATTTTTGATTTCCTTAAACCCACAAAATATGCCCAAAAAGGTTCTGGTTTTAATACCATACCGGCACCTCCACCAAAAGGCGCATCATCTACTTGCTTATGTTTATTATCAGCATAATCTCTAATATTTTCTATAATATATTCAACATCATTACTATTAGCTCTATCTAAAATCGTTTGAGATAAATACATTTTAAATAATTCATCAAATAATGTTAAAACTCTTATTTTCATTATCTCATACCTTCTATCAATTCCGTATTAATAAGCTTTTCTTTTTCATCTATTTTTTTTATAAATTCATCAACCATAGGAACCATTATCTCATCTGTATCATTATTTATTATTAATATATCATGTGCTGCTGTTTCTAATATATCTATTACATCACCTATATATTCATTTTTATCATAGACCTTAAACCCAATAAGGCTCAATTCTTCTTCATAATCAGGAACTAAATCTTTTCTAATATATACATTGTATCCTATATATTCTTTAGCATTATCCATATTTTTTATACTTTCAAAATCAATTAAAACTCTCTTATCTGTCATTCCTTTAACATTAGATATCTTTTGTACATTCATATCATTATCTTTTTTTAGTATAACATCAAAACCTATAATTTCTGAAATTAAAGAAAAAGAAGTTTTTAATTTAACTGTACCAAGTAATCTATGCGTACCAGTTATAGTTCCTACATATATTAAATTATCTATTATTCTCACCACCTTTTAATTTTGTTAAATTATAATACAATATACCTAAATTTAAAGTTATACAAACACTAACTAATATAATGTAGGTTGAGATAAATATCATTTTTTCTCCTAATGAATCATAAACCATCTTAACTAAATCATCAACTTTCATAGTTGAATATACTAAAGAAATTTTACTTGAAGTATATCTCATTAAATAAGCACATAATGGAATATATAAAATTATATAACTAAAAATTATAGTTTCAAGCATACTATACACATTCAACCTAAATAAGCTAAATGAATATTTAAGAGAATATTTAAAATTTATTTCTTTAATAAAAAATATATATCCAAAATATGCAAAAACTAATCTCAAACTCAAAGTAAATGAAGTTAATAAGGTAGAAGAATATTTTATATTAGTAAAAAAATTAAAAATTACAAGTATAAAATAATATATAGCAAATCTTTTAATATTCATTTTATAATTTTCATAATATTTAGCAACTATAATTATAGTAAACACTTTAATTAAAGTATATACAAAATTATTGATTATAAATTTTTTAGAATAAATATTTGTCAAAAGAATAAGTATGGTAAATAATATAAAATATATGATATTAGACCATACTATTTTAATACCTTCTTTAAATATATCTAGTATTTTCATAATTAATTTTTTATCTTTCTAAAATTCTTACTATCTTCAGCAATTAATTTCAATGTTTTTAAATCTGTATCTTCATCATTACCAGCTATAGCAGATATAGCCCCTTCTATTAAAGGACAATCTGCGATTTCAACTTCTATTTCTCCTTTTAATAATTCTTTAGCACCTAATGCTGCATTTATAGAACTTCCAAAATCAACTAATAATAATACTCCTTTACCTCTATTTGCCTTTCTAATAGCATTAGCTACTATTTCTGGAGTAGTTCCATAAGTATCATAATTCTCTCCACCACCATTTAATATTTCAAAATCATCTTGTTTTAAAACTTCACAAAATTCTATAAAGGCATCTGCCATAGAATTACTATGACATACTAAAACTATACCAACTATTTCTTTCATTTTTACCTCCTATTTTTCTCCAAATAATCTATCTAAAATTATTGCCACTGCTGCTCTTACAGATAAATGATTATATCTTGTATTCAATCTTATTGGTTCTAATATATAAGTAGACATATCCATTACCTCTTGTATAAGACCCCAACCTGTTCCAAATAATAGTAAATAAACTTCGTCATCATTATATATTTTTTCACTCAAATTATTAAAACTCAAAGTATTAGGAAAAGTTTTAGCTGATGTTGTTACTATTTTAGGTCTTTTCCCTGTTAATTCTTCTATTTTTTTTACACTTTCTTCTATACTTGAAGCAAGTAAAGTATTTTCAAAAGCCTCATTTCTATCTTTATTAAAATCTATTCCATCCCCTTCTTGCCAAAAACCAAGTATTCTTGCTGTTAATTCTTGTTGTGCATCTACTGGGGTTATTATAAAATACTTAGATATATCATAAGTTCTACAAGTTCTTGATATATCATGTATATCAAAATTTGTAACAGATGTTGCTACAACATCTTTATTTTTATTATATACTGGATAATGAACTAATCCTAGAAATACTTTTTCTCTCATTTTTACACCTTTCTTAGATAAATATATATAACCTTGCTTTTTGAAGAACCTCTCTTTGTGATGAATAAGTTATTATTCTTAAAGCTTCTTCATACCTACACCATTTATATTCACTTATCTCATCTTCGTCTATTTTTACACTTTGACTTTCATCTTTAATTGTCGCTAGATATAAAGTAACATATTTTAATTCACCTTGATTTGTTATATACGATATAGTTTCTGAAAATTTATCTGGTTCATAAAGATTTATAGATAGACCTGTTTCTTCTTTAGTTTCACGTATTGCCGTTTCACAGCCATCTTCTCCCTCTTCTATATGTCCTTTAGGGAATCCCCAATTTCCACTTATTATCTTAACCAAAAGAAACTCAACTTCATTATTCTCATTATATCTAAATACTATACTACCATAAGAATAAACTTTTTTTATTTCTTTAGAATCTCCATATTCTCTCATTATATATTTCAATAATTCTTCTTTATTATTTTTTAATTTATTATCTGCTAACATATTGTATATTTCTTTTCTAATATATTCCTTAGTATAATATGAATTTAAATCTAAATTATGTAAATCAACCATATTAATATCTAA
>NZ_CDRRBS010000066.1:0-6745 GCF_977040545.1 Pseudostreptobacillus sp.
TGAGAAAATTGATATAGTAATGCACTTTGCTGCTTTTATAGAAGTTGGGGAATCAGTACTTGATCCAGGAAAGTATTATGAAAATAATGTTGGTAAAGTAATAAATTTATTAAATCAAATGGTAGAGTCAAAAATTAAATATTTTGTATTTAGTTCAACAGCTGCTACTTTTGGAGAACCTCAAAGTTCTAAAATAAGTGAAACTCATCCTCAAAATCCAATAAATCCTTATGGAAGTTCAAAAAGAATGGTAGAAATAATACTTAAGGATTTTGAAAAAGCTTATGGATTAAAATCTGTTATATTAAGATACTTTAATGCTTGTGGTAGTGATATGAATGGACTAATAGGTGAGTCTCATAGTCCAGAAACTCATTTAATACCTGTAATATTAGAAGCGGCTAATGGAAGACGTGAAAGTGTTAAGATATTTGGTACTGATTATGAAACTAAAGATGGAACTTGTATTAGAGATTATATTCACGTTTATGATTTAGCTAAAGCACATATCATGGCTATGGAAAAAATGTTTGGAGAAAATGAGAGTTTAGAGTATAATTTAGGAAATGGAGAAGGATATTCTGTTAGAGAAATAATAAATACAGTTAAAGATGTAACTGAAGTAGATTTTAAAGTTATTGAATCTGATAGACGTCCTGGAGACCCAGCACTTCTTATAGCTGATCCAACTAAGCTTATATCTGAACTTAAATGGGAATCAGAATATGGTTTAGATGATATAGTAAAATCAGCTTGGTTATGGGAAAAAAATAGAAAATATTAGGAGATAAAAATGCAAATTTATGAACAAATAGAAAAATTAATACTATTTGGTATACAAAATGGATTTATAGATCCACTTGATGAAGTTTTAGTAAGAAATAAGGTTTTGGAAGCTTTAAAAATAGAAGATTATACTATATTTAATAAAGCAAAAAGAGATGAATTTTTAAAATATGTTTCAACTCTTGAATTTCCTTGTGAAATTTTAGATAATATAACAGAGTGGGCAGGAGAAAATGGTATTCTTAAAGAAAATATTTTAGTATTTAAAGATCTTTTAAATTCTCAACTTATGGGTATAATTGTTCCAAGAACTTCACAAATAACTAAAGAATTTTGGGAAAAGTATAATAATAAAAAAGAAGATGCAACTAAATACTTTTATGAAGTATCTCAAAAAAGTAACTATATTAGAACTGATAGAATTGCTAAAAATATGGCATTTAAGTATAAGTCTAAATATGGAGAACTTGAAATTACTATAAACTTATCTAAACCTGAGAAGGATCCTAAAGAAATAGCTCTTGCTTTAAAGAATAATAAAAAAAGTGGTTATCCTGTATCTTTACTTGCTAAAGAAAATGAAGGATATATGGGAAGAATTGATCATCCAGGGCGTCAAAATCATAGAATTATTAAACTAAATTTAACTAATGAAGATTGGTATTTCCAATATTCACCATATACATATTATAATGAACATTCAATAGTGTTTTCAAGTGAAATAAGACCAATGAAAATAGATAAATCTGGATTTAGAAGATTAATAGAATTTGTAGAATTATTCCCACATTATTTTATAGGTTCTAATGCAGACCTTCCTATAGTTGGTGGTTCTATATTAACTCATGATCATTTTCAAGCAGGAAAACATAGTTTTGCTATGGCTGATGCACAGATTTCTTCAAAATTTAATTTTAAGGGATATGAAGAAATAGAAGCAGGTATAGTAAATTGGCCATTATCGGTTTTGAGATTAAGTGCTAGTTTTAATGAAAAAGAAAAATTACTTGATTTAGCTGATAAGGTGTTACAAAAATGGATACATCATTCAGATTATGAAAATGATATTAAAGCATTTAGTGGTGAAGTTAGACATAATACAATAACACCTATAGTTAGAACTAAAAATGGGAAAATTGAAATGGACTTAGTGTTGAGAAATAATTTAACAACTGAAAAATATCCGTTAGGCTTGTTCCATCCACACCCTGAATATCATTCTATAAAAAAAGAAAATATAGGGCTTATTGAGGTTATGGGACTTGCAGTTCTTCCAGGAAGATTAAAACATGAAATGGAAGAGTTAGAACAGTTGTTTATGAGTATAAGAAATGTTAAAGATGTTTTAGAAATGATGGAAGAAAATTCGGATTTAAAGAAACATATAGAATGGGTAAAAAATAATTTTACAGATGAGATGATAGCCAAAGATTACTTCTTAGATGAATTAATACAAAAGGTTATAGGATCAACATTTGAAAAAGTATTGGAAGACTGTGGAGTATATAAAAATAATGAAGTAGGAAGAAAAGGATTCCTTTATTTCTTAGAAACAATAAATAATTAAAAATGTTAAATGTAAATAAAATGGCAAGTAGATTACTTTCTACTTGCCTTTTATATTAGAATAATTCAGGTGCTGAAACTATTTCTAAATTTTCGTTAATTTCAAATATGTAAGGGAAACCAGTTTTTAAGTTTAAGTCTAATATTTTAACATCATCGATATTTAATAAATATTTAATTAATGATCTTAAACTATTTCCATGAGCTACAACTAAAACATCTTTTCCTTCTTTTATTTGTTTAGATATATCAGAATTCCAGTAAGGTAAAACTCTTTTGATTGTATCTTTTAAGCTTTCTCCACGTGGACATTCTTCATCAGGTATATCTTTATATCTATCTTGGAACTTAGGATAGTTTTCTTTATCGTCAGTATTTACTAAAGGAGGAGCAACATCAAAACTTCTTCTCCAGATGTGAACTTGTTCATCTCCATATTTTTTAGCAGTTTCTGCTTTATTTAATCCTTGAAGAGCACCGTAATGTCTTTCATTTAATCTCCAAGATTTGAATACTGGAAGATATAATTGGTCTATTTCTTCTAGTATATAATTTAATGTTTTGTTAGCTCTTTTTTGGTATGAAGAAAATGCAACATCGAATTTAAGACCAGCTTCTTTTAATGCTTTTCCACCTGATTTTGCTTCAGAAACACCTTTTTCTGTTAAGTCAACATCAATCCAACCAGTGAATCTATTTTGTAAATTCCATTCACTTTCACCATGACGTACTAATACTAATTTCATTTAAATTCCTCCTAAAATTAAGTTATAATTACAAAATAATTATACTATATATTTGATTAAAAATCAATTTATATCTTGTAAAAAATGTTTAAATATTCCATATAGTGAAATCAAAATAAAAAAATAACAATATATAGATTTGTAGTTTTATCTAAATATAGCATATATAAAGGGTTTTGTAATTTTTTGTAAAAAAAAATATATTTTTTATTGATATATCATTGTAATTTTTATTTGGTTGATATAGAATAATATTGTAAAGGAAAATAAAACAAAATTAAATATTGAAAGGGATGACTTACATGGAAGCGTGGAGAGGATTTAAAGAAGGACTTTGGTCTAAAGAAATCAATGTTAGTGATTTTATTGCTAATAACTATACTGAATATACAGGTGATGGTAGTTTCTTAGAAGGACCAACTGATGCAACAACTCAATTATGGAATGAGTTAAAACCAAAATTAGCTATTGAAAGAGAAAAAGGGATCTATAATACAGAAACTAAGATACCTTCTCAAATAGATGCTTATGGACCTGGGTACATTAAGAAAGAATTAGAAAAAATAGTTGGGGTACAAACAGATGAACCATTAAAAAGAGCAATATTCCCTAATGGTGGATTAAGAATGGTTGAAAATTCTTTAGAAGCATTTGGATATACTATTGATCCATCAACTAAAGAAATTTATGAAAAATATAGAAAAACTCATAATGATGGAGTTTTCTCAGCTTATACTGCAGAAATTAGAAATGCAAGAAGAACAGGAATAATCACAGGATTACCTGATGCTTATGGAAGAGGACGTATAATAGGAGACTATAGAAGAGTTGCTTTATATGGTGTTAATAAATTAATAGAAGAAAAAACTAAAGATTATAACAATTTAGAACCAGATGAAATGACTGAAGATGTAGTTAGATTAAGAGAAGAAATCTTTGAACAAGTAAAAGCACTTAAAAAATTAGTTAATTTAGGTAATGCTTATGGATTTGATTTAACTAGACCAGCTGAAAATGCTCAAGAAGCAGTTCAATGGGTTTACCTTGCATACCTTGCAGCAACTAAAGATCAAAATGGAGCTGCAATGAGTTTAGGAAGAACTTCAACTTTCTTAGATATATATATTGAAAGAGATTTAAAAGAAGGAAAAATTACTGAAAAAGAAGCTCAAGAATTCATAGATCAATTTGTTATGAAATTAAGAATAATTAGATTCTTAAGAACTCCTGAATATGATGCGTTATTTAGTGGAGATCCTACTTGGGTTACAGAATCAGTTGGAGGAATGTTAGATGATAATAAATCATTAGTAACTAAAAACTCATTTAGATACTTACAAACATTATACAACATCGGACCATCACCAGAACCAAACTTAACATTATTATGGTCTGAAAAATTACCTGAAAATTGGAAGAGATTTGCTGCTCAAACATCAATAGATACTTCAAGTTTACAATATGAAAATGATGATTTAATGAGACCACAATTTGGTAATGACTTTGCAATAGCTTGTTGTGTTTCTCCAATGACAGTTGGAAAACAAATGCAATTCTTTGGAGCACGTGTAAACTTACCTAAAGCTTTATTATACACTATTAATGGTGGTAAAGATGAAAATAAAGGAATACAAGTAACTCCAGAAGGTATGTTTGAACCAATTAAAGGTGATTACTTAGAATTTAATGAAGTATGGGAAAAATATGATAAAGTATTAGATTGGTTAGCTAAAACTTATGTTCAAGCTTTAAATATTATTCACTATATGCATGATAAATATGCTTATGAAAGTTATGAATTAGCTCTTCATGATACATTTATTAAGAGAACACAAGCATTTGGTATAGCAGGAATTTCAATAGTTGCTGACTCACTTGCTGCAATTAAACATGGTAAAGTAAGAATTATAAGAAACGAAGAAGGATTAGCAGTTGACTATGTTAACGAAGGTGATGATTATGTAGCATTCGGTAATAACTATGATGAAACTGATAACTTTGCTGTAGAAATCACAAGAAGATTCATGAACAAAATTAGAAGTCACAAAATGTATAGAAACGCAATACCTACTCAAAGTTTATTAACAATTACTTCAAACGTTGTTTATGGTAAGAAAACAGGAAATACACCTGATGGAAGAAGAAGTGGAGCTCCATTTGGACCAGGGGCTAACCCAATGCACGGAAGAGACGTAAATGGTGCAGTTGCATCACTTGCTTCAGTTGCTAAACTTCCATTTGAAGATGCAAATGATGGAATTTCATATACATTTGCTATAACTCCTGATACTTTAGGTAAAGATAGAGTAGAAAAACAAATAAACTTAGTTGGATTATTAGATGGATACTTTAATGCAACAGGTCAACATTTAAATGTTAACGTATTTGGAAGAGAATTATTAGAAGATGCTATGGAACATCCAGAAGATTACCCTCAATTAACAATAAGAGTTTCTGGATATGCTGTTAACTTCGTAAGATTAACTAGAGAACAACAATTAGATGTTATAAACAGAACAATATCTAACAAAATGTAATAATATATTAGAGAAAGACCTTAGGGTCTTTTTCTTTTTCACGTACATCTAAA
This sequence comes from Pseudostreptobacillus sp., assembly GCF_977040545.1. Classification (NCBI taxonomy): domain Bacteria; kingdom Fusobacteriati; phylum Fusobacteriota; class Fusobacteriia; order Fusobacteriales; family Leptotrichiaceae; genus Pseudostreptobacillus; species Pseudostreptobacillus sp. The sequence continues at coordinate 5,689 of NZ_CDRRBS010000066.1, forward strand.
TTAAAAATAAATTAAAAAAATATTGATTTAAAATTTAATTAGTGATATACTAAAGTTACTAAAGGTTAATGGGGGGTTAAAATGAGTAACAAATTTAAATTTTTAAGCTTAATACTTTTATTAAGTATTAGTACACTTTCATATTCTAATAGGAGAGAGAATAATGGAATAATTGATACAACTCCTGGAGGAGGTGGGTTTGGAGGTGGACGTGATACGGATAAATATTGGTACTGTGGAGATACCTATGTTCCTAGAATTGGTGGTATAAGTAAAAGTGAAGCATGTTCAGCTAATTTTAATTTAAGATTAGACAGTAATGTAGATAACAAGCCAATTAAACCTATTTATGGTAATGTTGAAAATAAACCTAAATATAAGGTTTCTATAATACCTGAAGATGATACAATATTTGTTAGAAAAATGACTAGAGAAGAGGATAGTACAATTATATCACCTGGAGAAGTTGATTTAAAACCAACTCGTGATAATACGACGGGCAGTGTTACAGTTAGTGTTAATAATAATAGATATGAGGATAGAGATGTTTCCACAAGTATTCATGAAATACCTGCTCCAGAATTAGGAGAGACACAATTTTTAATATCAGCTAAAAGATATGAAATACATGGAAGTGATTTGATAGGTGTAGAAATAGATGAAGATGAAAGTAGTGAAAGAAAATTAGTTTATAAATTAAATGATAAAAAATTAAAATCGGAACTAGAAGGTAAATTAAATAAAGATTTAAGTAACTTATCAGATAATTCAATATTAGAAAGTAAACTATCTGAAGGCGTAAGAGATAAATTAAATAGTAAATTAGACAAAAACTTATCAAATTTAACAGATCATGTAATAGTTAAAGAAAAGTTATCAACAGAGGTAATAAAAGAAATAGAAGGAAAGTTGAATAAAGATTTATCAAATATAAATGATAAAGAAAAAGAAACTTTACGTAAAAATTTAGATGTATATAATAAAGGAGAAGTAGATACTAAATTAGATGGAAAACTAAATAAAGATTTGAGCAATTTATCAGATAATTCAATATTAG
>NZ_CDRRBS010000067.1:0-6688 GCF_977040545.1 Pseudostreptobacillus sp.
TTTATATCCTTATATCTTACCTCACCTTGAAGTTTAGGTAATTCTTTAACATCTACACTTTGATTTAAAAGTATATCTTTTGTATTTCCATTCTTATCTCTTAATTTTACATATACTGCATTTTGATCTAAAAATGTAACATCTTTTGTTTCTCCATTATCAACTACTTTTATTTTACCTTCTACATCACTAGTATATTCTTTATATCTTTTATCATCTTTTTTTAGAGTTATTGTAGGATTTTTAGCATATACTCCCTCTACTTCTATTTCAGGACTTATATATGTTCCTACTCTTAATATTTCCCCTTTATATAAAGCTCCACCATTATATTTGAAATTTGATGCATCTAGCTTTTCTAAATAATTTTGATCTCCCTTATCTTTATTTAATTTAAGACCTCTTTTAATATCAAAATCATCAGCTCTATTAAACTCTAAACTATTATCATTATTATTTGTATTATTATTTGTATTATTTATTCCTGCACTACTACAAGATATTACTGCCATCAATCCTAAGCTAATTGCCGCTATTTTACTACTTCTCATATTACCTCCTAACTTACCATTTATACTCTAAGTTAAATTCTACACTTGGAACAAACTTTTTAAATCCAAAGCTTTTATCTATCCATCCAAAGCTATCTTTATCTGGTCTTGTATCATCATTTATTTTATTTATTACTTCTCTTGCAAATTCTAATTTAGAATTTAATTTACCTTTTAAATTCAAATTATTAGTTACAGCATAATCAATTCCAACAGTTCCTATAGTTTTTATTTCTCCACCTATATTCCATCTTGTAGTTCTATAATCACTTATTTGTGGTTTTTCTTTATTTGATTTTCTATAATTTTCTGTATTCTTATATGTAAATAATTTTTCACTTCTTAATGCAAAAAATTCTAATTTTGAATCTACATCTATTTTAGCTTCTAATTTTAATTTATCATTTATTTTTTTCTCATAATCTGCACCTATTCCAAATTTAACTCTATTTATCATGTATAAAGGAAAACTTTCACCACCTAAATACCATATTTTCTTTGTTAAAGGAATATCTACTTCTTTTTCTCCAACTTTTTTCTTTTCAGTTTTTATAAAGTGATTAAACTGTTCTCTATTTTCAAACCCTAATTTACCAGTTAAATCTAACTTTTCTTTATCATTTTCTAATACTGTATATTTTAATGTATTATTTAATGTGAAACTTTCTGTAAATTTCTCTAAATTCAATACTGTTTTTTCTCCTGTTAAATCTAGTTTATTATCTAATTTAGTTTCTAATGTCAACCCTTTAAAGAACTCATGTTTTAAAGTTGCATCTATATTTAACTTTGTACTAACTGATTTTAAGTATTCATTTAATACAGGTATTTCTATATTAGCTTCTACATTACCATCTATACTTGTTTTATCATTGAATTTATAACTTAACCCTAATTTATTTTCACTTACTATTTCATGCTCTACATGTTTTAATTCTGTTATAAACGGATCAAGTGTCATACTGAATCCATAACCTAATTTACCATCATATTTAATTAAACCATTATCATATTTTGTATTAAATAATAATTTTGGTTTATATGAACTCCAAGAATCATATTGAGTTATTTGATCAGGAGTTTCAGGTATATATTTAGCATTTCTTACTTCAAATTCATTTTTAATCATTGTCCCAAGAGTTAAATTTTTAATAACATCTTTTTCAATTCCAACTTCTAATATAGGTTTTATAATATTATATTCACTTCTAGTCTTTTGACTTTTTGTTATTCCACCTTGTATATATGTTTTAAATGTTGTATTCAAGTTAGTATTAATCTTTATATCATCTCTTAACTTATAGTCTACTCTTAAATCTAAACCTTGATCAAGTAATGTGATATAATTACCACCCCAAAAATCAGGATATTCATCTAAATCTGTAGTTAATGGATCAAATTTCTTAGCACCAAAATCAAGATCTAAATCAAAATTATACTTACCTTTTAAATTTGTTTTATCTCCTATTTTACCAGAAGCTTCTATATCTCCTTTAAAATATGATTCATCCTTATCAAATCTATCTATTTGATTTGCTTTATAGTTTAAATTTGCGCTCAAATCAACCTTATCAAGAACTTTACCACTTAATTTTGTATTAAGTACCATGTTCCCTAAAGCTTGTTTAGTCCCATCTTCTTCTATGTATTCAGCATATCTTCCACTATCTTTTATTTCACTACTTTCTTTACTATCTCTACTTCTAATTTGCCAGAAATTATCAACATAATATGTAAAGTCTGTTTCATTTTTTAATCCATAAAATACTGGAGAGGCATATTTACCATATATCTTCGCCATAACATCATGATCTTTTTCTCTTTTATCTACATAATGTGATTTATCACTATTATCTCCATCCCAATCACTAATTTTAGCATCCGATCTTGATGATTTTAAAGTTGTTCCTAATTCTAAGCCTATTTCTTTAAATTTTAAATTTAAATCTAATAATTTGGCATCATAAGCACTCTTTTCATATCTAAATGATTTACCATCAATTCCATTTGCTTTATCTTCTACCAATGGACTAAATTCAGGACTTAATTTTATTCCTGTGTTTATACTTCCCTCTAATGCAAATACACTATAACTAGAAAGTATACCTATTAATATTAAAGTCTTTTTCATACGACCTCCCTGTTCTAAGTAAATTATAAGAATAATTATACTCTAATTATAAGAAAAAATCAATAATTTATGTATATATATTATATATAGTATCATTAGTTTTGTTTATGTTTGTTTTTCTAAATATCTAAATACCTTATAAATAAAAGAATTATACAAATTTCTTTAAAAGTAAATATGAAATCAATTTTTATAATATACAACATTAAAATTTATTCAAAAAAAGTATAGATTAAAATCTATACTTCTATTTCTACCTTATCTTCTAAAATTAAATCTTTATATTTCTCTAATATTGGATTTATATCATTTTCTATAAAATCCATAGTTTGCTGACTTGCAAATCCTGTATATTCACTTGGAATTAATATATTTTTTAAATCTTCTTGTTTTAAAGAAAGTCTTCCATCTTTAATTATTCTATCTATTAAATTGTTAGGTTTCCCTTCAAGTTTAATAGATTTTGTTTCTTCCATAGAAAGTTCTCTTATTATTTCATGAACATCTTGTCTATCCATACCTTTTTTTACACTTTCCATTATTATATTTTCCGTTGCCATAAAAGGTAATTCTTTCATAATATTTGATTCTATAACTTTAGGATAAACAACAACTCCATCTAATATATTAAGCCATATTAAAAGTATTGCATCTACTCCAAGAAAAGCTTGTGGAATAGATAATCTTTTATTTGCTGAATCATCTAAAGTTCTCTCAAACCATTGAGTTGAAGCAACTTGACTACCATTACTTGTTAAAGACATTACAAATTTTGCAATTGAAGATATTCTTTCACTTCTCATAGGATTTCTTTTATAAGCCATAGCGCTTGAACCTATTTGATTTTTAGCAAATGGTTCTTCTAACTCTTTTAAATGTTGTAATAATCTAAAATCATTAGTAAACTTATGAGCACTTTGCGCAATATTACCCAAAAGATTTAAAATTTGTAAATCAGTTTTTCTATCATAAGTTTGACCTGAAACTGTTTGTTTTTTAGAAAATCCCATTTTTTCACATACTTTATTATCAAGTTCTTTTACTTTTTCAAAATCATTATTAAATAATTCTTTAAAGCTAGCTTGTGTCCCAGTAGTTCCTTTAACACCTCTAAATCTTAAATTTTCTATTCTATATTCTAATTCTTCAAAATCATATAATACACTTTGTAACCAAAGACTTCCTCTTTTACCTACTGTAGTTAGCTGTGCTGCTTGGAAATGTGTATATCCTAAAGTTGGAAGTTCTTTATACTCTAAACAAAACCTCTTTAGTCTATCCATTAAATTTATCATTCTAGTTTTTAATATTTTCAAACCTTCCATAATTTGTATTAAATCTGTATTATCACCAACATAAGCACTAGTAACTCCCAAATGTATTATACTTCTAGCATTAGGGGCAACTTCCCCATAAGCATGAACATGAGCCATAACATCATGTCTTAATTTTTTTTCAAATTCATTTGCTTTTTCAAAGTCTATATTTTCTATATTGTCTTTAAGTTCTTGAATTTGTTCTTTTGTTATGAAATCAAGTCTAAGTTCCTTCTCTGTTTCTGCAAGAACTACCCATAATTTTCTCCATGTTTTAAATTTAAAATTTGGAGAAAATATATAGCTCATTTCAGAACTAGCATATCTTTCATTCAAAGGATTTATATACTTATCCAAACGACTCACCTACTTTATTACATCTTCTAAATCATATCTATATATATTTTGACTTCTTTCAGGTCCAACAGATATCATAGAAATATTTGTTTTTAATTCCTTTTCTATAAACTCTATATATTTCTTACAATTTTCTGGAAGATCTTCATATTTTTTAATTCCAGTAATATCTTCATTCCATCCATCAAGTTCTTTATATACTATATTTACCTTTTTAGATTTTCTTAAATTTCCAGGATATGAATTATATGTTTTACCATCTATTTCATAAGCAACTGCCACTTTAATTTTTTCTAAACCTGATAACACATCTATTTTAGTTATTACTATATCTGTTAATCCATCTATATATGTAGCATATCTACCTATAACTAAATCAAGCCATCCACATCTTCTTGGTCTTCCAGTAGTTGCTCCAAATTCATGCCCTATTTGTCTTATTTTTTCACCTAACTCATTATCTAATTCTGTAGGAAAAGGCCCCTCTCCTACTCTTGTAGTATATGCTTTCATAACACCTAATACTCTATTTATTTTTTTAGGTGGAACTCCTGCTCCTACACAAACACCACCTGTTGTTGGAGAAGAAGATGTAACATAAGGATATGTTCCATAATCTATATCCAGCATTAAAGCCTGTGCTCCTTCAAATAATACAAGTTTGTTATCATCTATAGCTTCATTTAATAAACTAACTCCATCTACTATTCTAAACTCTATTTTTTTAGCAAGGTCTAAATATTTATTGTATAACTCTTCTAAATCAAATGATTTTTTCCCATATCTCATCAGCTCAGCATTTTTTTGTCCTACATTCCAAGTTAGTTTATCTTTAAATCTCTCATGATCTAAAAGATCTCCAATTCTTATACCATTTCTACCTATTTTATCTATATAACAAGGTCCTATCCCTCTTTGAGTTGTTCCTATTTTATTAACTCCAAGTTCTTCCTCTTTAGCTTTATCAAGTTCTATATGATATGGCATTATTATATGTGCTCTTTCATCTATCAATAAATTATCTAATTTATGCCCCCTTTTTTCAAGACTTTCTATTTCTTTAAGAAGAACTTCTATATCTACAACAACTCCACTCCCTATTAAACATTTTCCTTTAGAATTTATTATACCTGAAGGTAATAAATGAAGTATAAATTTTTCATCATTAACAACTACAGTATGACCAGCATTATTCCCACCTTGAAATCTAACCACATAATCTGATTTAGGTGATAATACATCTATAATTTTTCCTTTACCCTCATCACCCCATTGTGTTCCGACTACTACAAAAGTATTACTTTTCATTATTCATTCTCCTTAACTACTATACCTACATAAGGTAAAGTTCTATATTTTTGAGCAAAATCTATTCCATAACCAACTACAAACTCATCAGGTATTTTAAATCCTACATAATCTACTTCTATATCATCGACTTCTCTTCTTTCAGGTTTATCAAGCAATGTTACTATTTTAATTTTTTTAGGTTCTCTTGTTTCTATTATTTCTTTAACTTTCTTTAAAGTATTACCAGTATCTATTATATCTTCAACTATAAGGACATTTCTATCCTTAACATTTTCTTCTAAATCTTTTATAATCTTTACGTTACGAGAACTTTCCATTCCATTACCATAACTAGAAACAACCATAAAATCAAGTGTATCTGCTGTTTTTAATTTACGACATAAATCACTTAAAAAGACAACTGAACCTCTAAGTAAACCTATAAGCAAAACTTCTTCTCCCTCAAAGTCTTTGTCAATTTCTTTTGCTAATTCTTCTACCCTTTTCAAAATATCTTCCTCTGAAATGTATGGTTTAATTGAATACTTTTGCATAACTGCCTCCTAAATTTTAGTTTGATATATTTTTTTTACAACACTTGTTATATCTTCTTCTTCCAATTCCAATTTCTCAATGTTATACATATCATACAATGACATTATCACCTTTTTTTCTACTAAAACATCTTTTAATATATTTATACTAAGTAAATTATCCTCATAATTAATTGATAAAACACCCTTAATTTCTTTTATCTTATCAATATCTACCTTATCTTTTAAAGTCACCTTAATAACTTTTTCATTAACATATTTATCAACTAAATTTTCCATAGTATCATCAAATATTTTTTCCCCTTCATTGATAATAACTATTCTATCACACAATGCCTCTACATCACGCATATCATGAGTTGTTAAAATTATTGTAATCTTTTCTTTTTTATTAATTTCTTTTAATATATTTAAAAGTTTTTCTTTAAGTATTATATCTATACCTATTGTAGGTTCATCTAAAAATAAGATTTTAGGTTTATATATCAA
>NZ_CDRRBS010000068.1:0-6623 GCF_977040545.1 Pseudostreptobacillus sp.
AATCAACCTTTATTGTTTCAAAATTAAATTCTTCTTTTTCTTCTTCTTTAATTTCTTTATCTAATATTTCATAAAGAAAAGATATAATTTCAGTATTTGTATAATCTTTTAATTCTATATCTAACTTATCCACTAAATATTTTATTAATAACGATTTATTAATACTAGATATCTCGCATAAATATGCTACACATTTATCAAAAGCTTTTAATTTAGATAACTTCAACATTTTACTAGACCATATCCTTAATATTTTAGGATTTATACCTGTTTTCGAATACATAGTTTCTTCTGTATTTATAGTATTATATCTATATTCAAATCTTGATATATCATAATTTGAATTTTGTAAAGTTGCACCATTTCTAAGATTAAATTTTGAAAGTTCAAAACCTTTTTCTTTAAAACTAAGATATATTTTTTTTGATACAGAATATTCTTCATCTAGTAATTTGGTACATATATTTAAAGAATATTCCTTTTCTTCATTAGGTATTTTTATTGATAATGTCGTATCTAAAAATATTATTTCATCCATATATTTATATATACCTTCTGAAACATAAATTTGACTACCATCAGTTGTTACTTCAAGTCCAGTAATTATACCTGTCTCTTCTTCTAAAAATTCTAAATACGAAGCATTATATATATTTCTATTAATCTCTTTCAAATCTAAACTTCTAAGTATAGTATTACTTAAAAATTTAGGAACTCTACTATATATTTCTTTCATATTATACTCCTATTAATTTTGACTATATTGATAGCCACCATCTACTGTTATATCTTTGATTTTTTCTTTTTTTTGCTTTAATTTTAAATTAAATTTACCATTACCAATTTTATCATCATAGACCTCTTCATAATCTACTACAAAAATATTAGGCATATTGTATTTTCTTACTACATTTCCTGCTAATACTACTTCAATAACAAGACTTCTATAAGCATCTAATTCTTCAGCACTAACTAAAGACCATAATAATAATTTTCGTGTATCATCTTCACTATTTTCTCCACCAAGTGGTGCTATTATCTTTCCTTCTACTTCTACACCTACATTAATATCAGTAGATCTTGCATTATTATCGTCTTTAGTATCTGAAATAAACCTTATATTTGTAACATTTTCTTTCTCTAATAAAATTTCATCATTACTACTTTTTAAACTAACTCTAAACCCCATTTATACCCTCCTAATTATTTTTATTGATTTCAATTTTCAAATTCTTAACTTCACCCGCAAAACTCAAATTTAATTGACAAGTATTATTTATTTCATCTATTAAATGTGATATATCATCTCCTTTATTTAATATAGAATTAACCTCACCAGCTTCTTTAATCCATAAAGTTTTTTGACTAGTTGGACTATTAGAGAAGAAGTGGTTCAATTTATCATTTTTAAAATCATTTGTTGTATATCTCAATACTCTTTCTATATAGGTTGTTGTTTGTGTTTTATATATCCCCTCATAACCCCCTAAACTACTCTTAGATAAATTTCTAGCTTTATACACTGTAACATTAGTTATTTTATTGCCTGCTACATGACCAGCTTCTGATGCAAATACAAATCCATAATTATTCAAATTGATATCTTCTTTAATTCTAGATGTAAACCCGGAAATCTCACGTGGTAAACTAGTTGGTAAAATATATGCGTTGTCATCTAGCTCTATATTAAACCTTACTCCTGGATTATTAATATTCACATTTTTAAATCTCTTTTTCAATTGAATCGGTGACTGATATGAACCTACTACTGCTGCTGCAACAAAAGCAGAATCTATATATATACCATTAATAAAAAATTCAACCATAGAATCTTTATCTTCAGAAAAATTAACAATCTCATTATTAAACTCAACTTTATTATCTATTTTTATTCCTGATTTATCCTTAGGAATTATTGTAAAATTAGGTATCACTGGTATTACATATTCTGAATATTTTTTATTTTCTAGAATTCTAGTTTTCTCTTTATATTTTCCTATACCAAATGTAGATAAATTTTCAAAAGTTGTTTCTTCATTTTTTTCAAAACTTATAAACACCTCTATTTTATAATTTGCAAGTATTTCTATTATTGGTATTACTGTTTCTAATGAATGTGAATTTTTTTGATTTAATCCATCATTACTTGCAAATAATTTTTTATGTTGTATTGGTTTTGATTCATGCATATCTATATCCGTTATTGTTGCAAACCATATTGTATTACTAAATTCATTTTTAGTATTAACCGTATTTAAAAATTTATCTAATTTTTCTAAATTTTTTGCTTCTGATAAAATATAGTTTTCTATGTTCGTTATTAATAACTTAGGTTTCATTTCTATATTACTGTCAAATTGATCGAAATATACTTTTATAGCTAGTACTTTTTCTATAAGTGATTTTGCTTGTTTAACAAAATCATCTTGAGCTTGCTTATACAATTCTAAATAATTATTATAATTATCAACCTCTTTTTTAAAGTCAATCTCTTCAACTAAATTCATAGGAACAAATGTCCTACAAATTAAATCACTAATATATTTATTAGGACACTTTGAATTTTGATTATAATCTTCTTTAAATATCTCTACAAGTTCATTTCTTGTGTCATTTACTAATGCTAATTCATGTTCATCATTCTTTACTTCTATAAATTCAAGTCTTCCATCGTTGCTAAACTCAATTAAACCCGCCTTAATATTTTGAATAGTTTGTGAACTTCTCTCCTCTCCTATAGATAATTTTGTTTTAGTATCTTCTATTGCAAGTGGTAACATAGCAAGAATATTATTATAATTTTTAGATGCTTGATAAAATTTATCATTTAATTGATCTCCTAAATCTAATTTTTTAGGATTCGAGTCCGATAATTTTTCGTATTTATTATACAGATAATTTATATCTTTTCTTAACTGTTTAATATCAGCTATTACTCTTCTTGGAGAAAGCATATCTAATATATCTTCGAATTTAAAATCAATATTTTTTAAATCAATACTTTTTCTATTTTCTATAAGAGTTATCAACATTTTTATAAATGAATTTTCTAAATTTATTGGAATTTCATTATATAAATTATCCGGCAATCTTATATCTTTCTCTAAAGTATATGAAATTTTCTTATTTTCAACATCCATGAAACTATATATCTTCGGTTCAAACTTTAATAAAAATTCTTCAAAACTTCCAACTACAAGTTTATCGTTAATTTCAGATATAACTTCATCATCTAAACTTTCTATATTTTCTACATCACCTATTAAAGTTAAGATATTATATTTTTCATCGCTAAATTTCTCAAAAACAATAGTTCTATTTGTTTGTTCAATTATTTTCATTTTCCCCTCCTTCAAACTAATTATACAACTTTATTAAAAATAAATCAAGATTTTTTTAATTTTATTTTAATCTTTTTAACTTCTTGATTTTTTGCTTTTTTTATGATAAAATAATATAGTTGGCTGGGTGGCGAAATCGGTAGACGCAGCAGACTCAAAATCTGCCGGGAAACCATAAGGGTTCGAGTCCCTTCCTAGTCACCATTTTTTTTTATAATAAAATTGAAAGGATATATAAAATGGAATTAAAATTATCAGAAAAAGAACTTACAAATTTATCTAAAGATGAAAATGCAATAAAATTAAATCTTGTATCTAAAGCATTATACAATGAAAGTTTAAATTTCAAATTTAATGAAGAAGATTTAAAAAACATTTGGTTTAATGAACAAAATTTAATACTTGATCTTTATATGAGAAAAAAAGTAGAACCAAGAGTTATGGTTAATGAAAATCTTGTTATAGAAGAATATAACAATAATAAAAAAATATTTGAAGAAAATAACATGAATTTCGAACAAGCACGTAACTATATATTAGAAAGATTAACAACTCAAGTTAATGAAGGATTATTTGAAGATTTAGTAAAAAAATTAATGAATGAAATGGGAGATAATGTTTCTCTTTCAAAAGAAGATATCCTATTTACAAAAGGTGATCCTAACTTAATTAAAGCAATACTTTTAATATCTGTTTTAAATGAAAATGCAAAACAAGATAACTTTTTCAACGAGTTTGAGGAAGATATAGACTTATTAAAAAAAGATGCTCGTTTAAATTATTATTTAAATAAATTAATCGAAGAAAAAGCAGTTGTTAGCAATAAAGACGTTCTTGATACTATGCAAGAAATTTCTAAAAATAACTTTGATGCTGTAAAAAATTATTCACAAGAAGAATTATTCCAAAACGTAGGTAATTCTATGCTTAATCAAAAAGTTTTAGAAGTTAGAGATGAAATTATAAAAAGAATAGTTGATGAATTTAAAATAGAAGATTTAGTTAAGGAATATATTAAATAATGAAAGAAAAAGAATTATGGCAATACTTTTTTAACAAACCTAAAAAAAATTATAATAAATACATGTTTGAAATGCCTAATTATCCTAATCATTTAATATATGATTCAGAAATAATATTATCAACAAAAGGGAATTGGAGTAAAAATTTATTTAAAAATACTAATGATCTTTATTTAGAAATAGGAAGTGGGAGCGCAAACTTTACTTCTACTCTTGCAAATCTTAACCCTAATAATAATTATTTAGGTGTAGAGATTAGATTTAAAAGATTAATACAAGCTGCAAAAAAAGCAGAAAAACTAAGTCTTAAAAACCTTGTATTTTTAAAGAAAATGGTTAATAGATTAACTGAATTTATTGGAGAAAATGAACTTTCTGGTTTATATATAAATTTTCCTGATCCTTGGGAAGGTGAAGAACATAAAAGAATTTTAAGTGAAAAACTTCTTGAAGATCTTGATATTGTATTAAAAAAGAACGGAAAAATTTTTTTCAAAACAGATCATTTAAATTACTACTTAGATACATTAGAATTAATTAAGAATTCTAATAATTATGACATAGTTTATAATACAGATGATTTATATTCTACTAATTTAGTAGAGCATAATATCAAAACTGAATTTGAACATTTATTTTTATCTAAACATAATATGAATATAAAATATATTGAAATTATAAAAAAATAGTTATTATTATAAACAAAAGAGAGAAAATATTTACATAACATGCACAAAAAAACTGGACAATAATTTAAGGAATTACATCTTATTTGATAAGTGGTAGTTCCTTTTAATTTTACTCTAACTTTATTGTAAAATTCTATTTGGATAATTTTATAAACTCATTCATTTTCCTCTTTTTTATTAATTTTATATTATTATATATTTTTTTATTGATTTTTTTATTTTTTATTGTATAATACTTTCATAGATAACTTAAATATATAGAAAGTGAGGAATTATTACATTGGAATTAGAATTAGACATGATACAAGCTATTGGATTAGCTGTTATTCTACTTATAATTGGTAGAGCTTTAAGAAAGAGAATTAGATTTTTTGAAAAATATTGTATTCCAGCCCCAGTAATAGGTGGATTTTTATTTGCTATTGTTACTTTTATTTTTAAACAAAGTAATTTTTTAGAAATCAAATTTGATACTACATTACAACAATTTTTTATGGTAATGTTCTTTACAAGTGTAGGATTTAATGCAAGTTTACAAGTTTTAAAAAAAGGTGGTAAAAAAGTCTTTACATTTTTAGCTGTTGCTGTTGGACTTCTTATTTTACAAAATTTAGTTGCTGTTGGGTTGGGTCCTTTTGTAGGTTTACATCCACTATTAGCACTAATGACTGGATCAACTCCTATGACTGGAGGCCACGGAACTGCGGCAGCTATTGCACCTACTGTTGAAGCTTTAGGATTTAAAGGAGCCGAAACTGCAAGTACAATCGCTATTGCTTCTGCTACATTTGGTCTTATCGCAGGTTCTATGATAGGTGGTCCTATTGCTGATAGTCTTATAAAAAAATATAATTTATTACCAAATGAAATTATAAATGAAAGAAAAGATGCTCGTTTTGAAGAAAAAGATATAGATGAAAATGTTAGAAAAGAAGAAAAAACTATTTTAAATGGTGAAAAATTTTCTTATGCATTCTTTTATATTTTAATCGCTATGGGAATTGGTTCTTATTTATCAATACTTTTAAAACAATTATTTCCAGTATTAAGTTTACCAGTTTATATTGGACCAATGATTATTGCAGCTATTATGAGAAATATATTTGATATATCTGAAAAATTACAAGCACCAATTCATGAAATTAGTGTTATTGAAGATGTTTCATTAAACTTATTCTTAGCAATGGCATTAATGTCATTAAAATTATGGCAATTAATTGATTTAGCTGTACCAGTAATCATCTTATTAATAGCACAGGTTATATTAATATTCTTCTATTTAAAATTTGTAACATTTAAAGTTATGGGTGGAGATTATGATGCAGCTGTTATGGTTTCAGGACATGCAGGTTTTGGATTAGGAGCTACACCAAATGGTATTGCAAATATGAAATCTGTTACTGAAAAATATATTTATTCAAAAGTATCTTTCTTTGTTATTCCATTGGTTGGAGCATTGTTCATTGATTTCTTCAATGTATCAATAATTACTATATTTGAAAGTTTCTTTAAATAATTAATAAAAATTAAAATGTACCAACAAACTATTTTAATTTTTTCCATCCAGTTTG
>NZ_CDRRBS010000069.1:0-6598 GCF_977040545.1 Pseudostreptobacillus sp.
AGAAAAATGTAATATACTTCTAAATCAATTAGAAAATGAACCAAGAAAATTAAGTTCTGTAAATTGTGAAAGAACTGAATTACTTAAAGGAGAATTAAGAATATATGAACTTGCTAAAGAATTGATAGATAAATTTGGTAGGTCTGTTATTAAACATAATATAATATCACATACAGTAGAAGTTTCTGATATGCTTGAACTTGCTATTATGCTTAAAGAATATGATTTAAATGATAGTATATATATATCACCATTATTTGAAAGTGTAGAAGATTTAGAAAATTCACAAGAAATAATGAGAAAATGGTTTAGCTTAGATATATCTAATAAATGGCTTGATTCAAATGAAAGACGTCAAGAAATAATGCTTGGATATTCAGATAGTAATAAAGATGGTGGATATATATCTTCTAGTTGGTGTTTATATAAAGCACAGAAAGATTTAGTTAAATTATCTAAAGAATTTAATGTTAATATAGCATTTTTCCATGGTAGAGGTGGAACAGTAGGTCGTGGAGGAGGACCTAGTTATGAAGCTATACTTTCACAACCTAATGGTTCAATATTAGGTAATATTAGATTGACAGAACAAGGTGAGGTAATAGAAGCTAAATATAGTAATACATGTTTAGGTATTAGTAATTTAGAAGCACTACTTTCAGCAACACTTGAAAAAACTTTTGATGATAAAAACAATGATGACTTAAAATATATAGATATAATGAATAAAATATCACAAGAAAGTTATAGGAAATATAGAAGTCTTGTTTATGAAAAAGATAGATTTTCTGAATACTTCTTTCAAGCAACACCAATAAGGGAGGTTTCATCTTTAAATATAGGGTCACGGCCTAGTGCTAGAAAGAAGGTACTTGATATAGAAGGATTGCGTGCTATACCTTGGGTATTTTCTTGGTCGCAATCAAGAGTAATGTTACAAGGGTGGTATGGAGTTGGAAGTGCATTTAAGAAAATATATGATAGTAAAGATGGTATAAAAATATTAAGAGAAATGTATAATAATTGGCCATTTTTCAGAGGAATAATATCAAATGTAGAAATGGTACTTTCAAAAACTGATATGAATGTTGCAAAGGAATACTCAAAACTTGTAGAAGATCAAAATTTAGCAAGGGATATATTTGAAAATATATATTCTGAGTGGGAGTTAACTATAACTCTTATTAAAGAAATAATGGAAAGAAATTATCTTTTAGAAGATAATGAAATGTTGACTTTAAGTTTAAAAAATAGACTTCCATATTTTAATGCTTTAAATTATTTACAAATATATTTAATAAAAGAAACAAGAAAAGGAAATGAAAATCAAGATGTACAAAAAGCTATACATACAAGTATAAATGGAATAGCTACAGGTCTTAGAAATAGTGGATAGGAGGAGAAAAATGACAGAATTAGAAATACAAAAAGAGGTAGAAAGACAGTATAAAATTTTATCAAGAGGTTGTGATGAAATAATAAATGAAAAAGAGTTTAAGAATAAATTAGAAAAATCTATTAAAGAAAATAAACCTTTAAAAATTAAATTAGGTATTGATCCAACTGGTAGTGAATTACATATAGGACATGCAGTTCCTTTAAGAAAATTAAAACAATTTCAAGAATTAGGGCATGAAGTTAATTTTTTAATAGGAACATTCACAGCTAGAATAGGAGATCCTACTGGTAAGTCTGAAACTCGTAAAATGTTATCTTTTGAAACAATACAAGAAAACATAAAAACATATTTAGAACAAGTTGCAATAATACTTGATTTAGATAAGTTGAAAGTAGTGTATAATCATGAATGGCTTGAAACTCTTAGTTTAACTGAAGTTTTAAAACTTTTATCTATGTTCACAGTATCACAAATGATACAAAGAGAAGATTTTGCTAAAAGACTTGCAAATAATCAACCTGTATCTTTAATAGAGTTTATGTATCCAATATTACAGGGATATGATTCAGTTGAATTAAAAGCTGATGTAGAACTTGGAGCAACTGAACAAAAATTTAATTTATTAAGAGGTAGAGATTTACAAAAAAACTTTAATCAAGAGCAACAAGTATGTATGATAATGCCTATACTTGTAGGACTTGATGGAGTGGAAAAGATGTCTAAATCACTAGGAAACTATATTTCAATTAAAGATACTCCTAATGATATGTTTGGAAAAATAATGTCTATATCTGATGATTTAATGCAAAATTATTATGAAATGATAACAGATATTGATTTAGCTGAAGTTAAAGAAATACTAAAAGGTCATCCTATGGAAGCTAAGAAAAGATTAGGAATGGAATTAGTTGAAATATATTATGGTAAAGAAGCAGCTATTGATGCAAGATCTTGGTTTGAAAATGTATTTAGTAATAAAAATCTAAATGTTGAATTACCTGAATTTAATGTTGGTGTAGAAAATATAAATATACTTGAATTATTAACTAAGGTAGGATTCATTAAAACAAATAGTGAAGGTAGAAGATTAATAGAGCAAAATGCAGTTAAAATTAATGATGAAGCAATTAATGATATTAAAGTTGATGTAGAAATTAAAGATGAAATGATATTACGTTGTGGTAAGAAAAAAATAGTAAAATTATTTAAATAAGAGGTTGAAATGAGTAAATTATTAAAATTAGATGTAAATATTAAATATGATATAGCAGTTATTGGTGCAGGACCTGCTGCAGTTTCAGCAGCTATTTATGGTGCTAGAAAAGGTTTAAAAGTTGCAATGATAGGTGATTTAGTAGGAGGACAATTGATAAATACAAACGATATAGAAAATATTATCGGAACTCCACTTACTAATGGATTTGATTTTTCACAAAGTCTTGAAAAGCATTTAAATGAATATGAAATAGCTTTTTATAAAGGACATAAAGTTAAAAAAGTTTTAAAAGATTCTAAGGATAATATTTTAATTTTGGATGATGAATTAGAAGTTAAATCAAAAACTGTTATAGTTGCAACAGGTGCTATATGGAAAAAACTTGGAATAGAAGGAGAAGACAAGTATGCTGGAAAAGGAGTACATTATTGCGCTACTTGTGATGGACCTTTTTATAGAAATAAGGATGTTGTTATAATCGGAGGAGGGAATTCAGGAGTAGAAGCAGCAATAGATCTTTCAAATATTGCTAAGACTATTACTTTGGTTGAATATAGCTCTACTATTAATGCTGATGAAGTTTTAAAGAATAAACTAAGTAGTTTAGAAAATGTAAAAATTCTTACTTCAAGTGCAGCTCAGAGTGTAACAGGTAATCTTTTTGCTGAAGGATTGAAAATATTAAATAGAGATAGCAATGTTGTTGAAGAAATTAAGACAGATGGAATATTTGTAGAAATAGGTACAGTTGCAAATACATCGTTTGTAAGTGATATATTAGATATAAATGCAAATAGTGAAATTAAAATTGATTCAGTAAATAAAACATCAGTTGAAGGTATATTTGCAGCTGGAGATTGTACAGATGTTAGATATAAACAAGTTATAATAGCAATGGGAGAAGGTGCAAAAGCTGCTCTTTCTGCTTATGAATATTTGATAAAAGAATATTAAAGAAATTTATTAATGAAGTATATAGAGAAATTAAATAAAAGGATAATAGACTTATAATTAATACGTATATATAAACCTAATAAATTAAGATTTGAAATTTACATAAAATCTATAAAAAAATATTATAACATAATTAGGGGTATAGAAATATGCCTCTTTTTATTACAATAAAGAAGGAGTTATTATGAAAAAAATATTTTTAGTTTTATCAATGGTCTCTTTAATATTATTAGCTGAAAATAGTAAAGAAGGTAATAATGCAATAGCAGATGGTATTGATAATGTTGCAAATGGAAATGATGCTGTTGCAGTAGGGAATAATAATAAAGCAGTTGGCGAAAAATCAGTTAGTATAGGAATAGAAAATGAAACTAATACGAGCAATTCAATTGCTATAGGTAAAAAAAATAAGGCACTAGGTTCTACAAGTATTGCTATAGGTCTTGAAAATAAATCTACAGGACAAGAATCAATAGCTTTTGGTACGAAGAATATAACTAATGGATATTCAATTAGTTTTGGGTATGGAAATATTAATCAAGGTAATCATTCGGTAGTTAGTGGTAGAGAAAATAATATTTCAGGTGAAAAAAATTATGTAATTGGTGAGAAAAATAATGTAAAAGGGAACTCTAATTTTGTATTTGGAAGTAGAAATGTTTTTGAAAATGAAATTTCTAGAGATGTATATATTTTTGGTAGTGATGTAACAGTTAATAATGGTGTAACGGATGCTATAGTATTAGGAAGTAGAAGTGAAGCTGTTAGTAATGCCCTATCTATTGGGAGTTCAACATCTAAAAGAAGAATAGTAAATGTTGCAGAAGCACAAAATGATAGTGATGTAATAACATTAGGTCAAGCAAAAACTTTAATTAAAAATAATAAAAATACAACTGAAACTATGGCTTCTAATAATGAAGTAGATTTAAGTCAATATTTAAAAAAAGATTTTTCCAATATTGATGAAGTAAAAGCTAAAGAAAAATTATTAAATATTTTAAATAAAGGAATAATTTCAGAGAGTGATACTAATTTTATTACAGGTAAAACAGCTTATGAGTATATATCTAATTATACATACACTAAAGATGAAATAGATACAAAAATTCAAAATTTATCTAATAATTCTGGAAGTATTGATACAAGTAATTTTGTAAAGAAAAGTGATTTTGATAATTTTAAAAATGAAGTTTTAAATAAATCGGAACTAAATAAAAAATATATATTAGATAAATTAGGAAATAAAGAAGTTAGTTTTACAGATGCAAGTAATATACAGGTAGATAAATATGTTGAAAAATTAAGTGAAGGTGCTAACATACAAACACCTAAAGGTTCTTTACTTACAGATACTATGATTAATAAATATTTAACTGCTAATTATTTAGATAAAAATATTGTTGATGGAAAACTTGATTTAAAAGCAGACAAAGATGCTAAAAATATAAATGTTATTGAATATGTTAAAAAATTGAGTAATGGATCTAATATTTTAAATCCAACTGGTGCTTTAGTAACTGATACAAAAATTAATGAATATTTAACTTCTAATTATACTAATAATACAAAATTAGAAGAAAAATTATCTCAATATTCTAAAAAAGATGGAAGTAATATAGAAGTTGATAAATATGTTAAAAAATTAAGTGATAGTAGTGATTTAAACAATCCTAAAAATAGATTGATAACTGATACTAAATTAAAGTCATATTTAGAGGATAGGTTTTCTAAAATAGGAATATCTTCTTTAGAAGAAAAGTTGACGAAAGCTAATCAAGAATCAGAAAAAGCTATTTCAGGTGTTGCAAATGCTATAGCTGTAGGAAGTTTAACGCAAATAAATACTACAAATAATCAATTATTTAATATTGGGGTAAGTTATGGTATGTATTCAGGAGAGCATGCTTTTGCACTTGGAATTAGTGGTACAGAACCTAGTGGTAGTTTTATATATAAGGTAAATACATCAATTAATACAAAAGCAGGCTTTGGTATAGGTATAGGTGGTGCATATCAATTTGCAATTCCTAATGTTAAAGTTAATAATAGAAACAGTAAAATAGATGAATTAAATAAGAAAATAGCAGAACTAGAAAATTTAATAAAGAGAAAAATTAAATAGGGGGCTATTATGAAAAAATATTTAATTTTAATATCACTAATTTTATTTAATCTATCTTTCAGTGGAGAAAATAATATTATTAAAGGTAATCCTAATACAATAACAGGAGATAACAATGTTGTTATAGGAAATAATAATACAATAAGAAAAAATAGTTCTGTTACAATAGGAAATGAGAATAGTACAGGTAATGATAATTCGGTAGCTATAGGTATAACAAATATGCCAGATATTGGTGGGAATAATGTATCTATAGGGTTTGTAAATTATCCCCAACATGAAGAAGCTATAGCTATAGGTAATGGTATGACAGATGGATCAGCATATTCTATAGGTATGGGGGAAGATAATAGTGTAAAAGGAGAAAAGTCATTTGTATTAGGTAAAAATAATAAAAGTTTTAGTTTATATAATAAGTATCCAACATATACCATAGGTGATAGTAATTATATGGTTGGAATTGATTCATATAATTTTGGCACAAATAATTGGTATGGAGAAGATAGGTATGGTAAAAAAGATTATACTTATGAAGTAAATAATCATAAATATCCTAAAAATATGTGGTTTAATTATGTATTTGGTAGTAATGTAAGGATAGATGAAACAAAATCGTATTCTATTGTTCTTGGAAATGAGTCTGAATCAGTGTACAATTCATTATCAATTGGTAATAGTAATCACCTTAGACGTATAGTAAATGTTGAGAGAGCTTTAAATGAAAGTGATGCTATAACTCTAAAACAATTTAAAGATATATTATATAACAAAAATACTGATAATGATTTTAGTTCATATTTATTTAAAGATTTATCAAATAGTGATGATGAAACTTTAAAAAATCAAGCACTAAAATTATTAACTACAGGTAATATTTCCCCAACTTCTAATTATTTAATAAGTG
>NZ_CDRRBS010000070.1:0-6483 GCF_977040545.1 Pseudostreptobacillus sp.
GAAGTTAAATTTGTTGGTAAGAATGGAATACAAGTAAGTGGTAAAACTGATGATAAAGGTGTAAGAACATTAACATTTGAAATGGAAACAGGAGAAATAACACCAACAGAAATAGTTAAACCAGATGACAACAAACTTGATAAAAAAGTTGTAGCAATAGGTAATAAAGTATATAATGCTGAAGATATAGATACAAATGGAAAACCTAAAAAAGATGCAGTTCCTGTAGGTACTATAGTTGATGGAAAAGTTTATGATAATAAAGACTTAAAT
The DNA here is from genome assembly GCF_977040545.1 of Pseudostreptobacillus sp. NCBI lineage: Bacteria > Fusobacteriati > Fusobacteriota > Fusobacteriia > Fusobacteriales > Leptotrichiaceae > Pseudostreptobacillus > Pseudostreptobacillus sp. Next base: position 274 of record NZ_CDRRBS010000070.1, read on the forward strand.
GCAGATGGGAAACCTAATGATAACGCATCACCAATAGCAAAAGTTAAAGAGAATGATGGTGCTAAGTTCGTAACAGGAAACCAAGTAGCAGATGCTATTGAAAAATCAGGATTTATAGTAGGTAAAAATCAAGGATTAAGCGAATCAGATTTTGAAAATAAAGATGAAAAGATAAATCCTAATGATGAATTAAGATTTGCAGATGGAAGAAATACAAATGTAAAACTTGCTACTAAAGATGTAATTGATGCGACAGGAAAAGTAAAAACAGTAACAACAGTAAAAGTAGATGTAGTTGACTTGCCTATTACGTATACAGATGAATCTGGAAAAGTAGTTGTAAAAGGTAAAGATGGTAAATTCTATTATCCAGAAGCTCTTGATGGAAAAGTTTATGATGAAAAAGAAAAAACATATAAGAATCCAGATGGAACAGCATTAGCAAAACAACCAGAAGCTAAGGAAAATATACAAGCAAATCTTGTAAATCCTAATGTTTCAAATACTGATACTGAACCAAACAAACAAACTACAACACCTACACAATTAGGAAATATTGCAAATGGAGCTAATACATTTGCTAAAGAAGGAAAACAAATAGCAAATGATGGTAAATGGTATAATGAGGGAGATGTACTTCCTAATGGTAAGCCAAAAGAAAATGTTACAGCAGTAGAAAAACCAGAAAATGTTGGTAAAGCAGGTCTTATAGACTTTGAAAAATCAAAACCAAATAATGCAGCAACAGTTGGAGATTTACAAAATTTAGGATGGGTAGTAAGCTCTGATAAGACAACAGGAGATACAACTAAACCATATAACGATCAAGTAAGAAATTCAAATGAAGTTAAATTCGTTGGTAAGAATGGAATACAAGTAAGTGGTAAAACTGATGATAAAGGTGTAAGAACATTAACATTTGAAATGGAAACAGGAGAAATAACACCAACAGAAATAACAAAAGCAGACGGAACAAAACTTGTTAAAGTTGGAGATAAAGCTTATAATCCTGAAGATATAGGAACAGATGGACAACCTAAAAAAGGTTCAAAACCAGCTGGAACTATAGCAAAAGATGGAAATGTTTATAATGTTACAGATGTTGATGATAAAGGAAATGTTATAACTCAAGAAGGTAAACCAACGCCAACACCAATAGCAACTAACACTCCAAATAATGGAACTAAGTTTGTAACAGGGAACCAAGTAGCAGATGCTTTAGAAAAATCAGGATTTGTTGTAGGAAAAAATAATAACGAATTATCAGCAGCTGATTTTGAAAATAAAGATGAAAAATTAAATCCTAATGATGAATTAAGATTTGCAGATGGAAGAAATACAAATGTAAAACTTGCAACAAAAGAAGTGATAGATGCTTCTGGAAAAGTTAAAACAGTAACAACAGTAAAAGTAGATGTAGAAGGATTACCTATTACATATACAAATAAAGATGGTAAACCTATAGTTAAGAAAGGTGATAAGTTCTACTTATTAGATGATAAAGGTAATGCAACTGATACAGAAGTTAAAGCTGATGATATCAAGACTAATCTTGTAGCACCTAATTCAAAACCTAATGAGATAGGAACACCACAAAGTTTAGGTAATGTTGCTAGTGGATTAAAAGCAGCTGATATTAAAACAGAGGCAAATAAATCAGATGATAAGGAAGTTGTAAAAGCTTTAATTACAACTACTGAAGATGATAAGAAATTAAATACTGTAGCAAACTTAGATGATCTTAAAACATTATCTAAAGCAGGACTTGACTTTGGAGCAAATAAAGGTGATGTTGTACATAGAAATTTAGGAGAAAAAGTTTCAATATTAGGAAATGATAAAGTAACTGAAAAGGATACAAATGATGAAACTAAATTTAGTAGTAAAAATGTTGTTACAACAACAGATCCAGTTAACAATTCAATAAATATTAAATTTAGTCAAAATCCAGAATTTGATTCAATAAAGATAGGAAATAGACACAACAAACCAGTAGTATCTATATCTTCTGAAGGAATTGATGCTGGAAATACTAAGATAACAAATGTTGCACCTGGAGAAATAAGCGATACGAGTCAAGATGCAATAAATGGTTCACAATTAAGTGGAGTTCTTAAAGGAATAAATGCAGGAATAGCTTCAAGTGTAGCTATGGCAAATCTTCCACAAGTAAGTAATATAGGAATGCACAGACATAATATTGCAGCAGCAATTGGAATCCATAGAGGAGAGAGTGCAATTGCATTAGGAATAAGTGGATTAAATCATAGAGGATCATTAGTGTATAAGGCAAGTGGAGCATTAAATACTAAAGGACATGTTACATTTGGAGTAGGATTAGGATACCAATTTGATAGAAATACTCGTGATAATGATACTCATAGAAATGATATAATAGATCTTAAAGAAAAACTTGAAGATATTATGCGTGAAAATTCTGAATATAAACAAGAGATTCAAGAATACAGAAAAGAACAAGAACAAAATAAAGTTATAATTGAACAATTAATGAAGAGATTAGAAGCTTTAGAAAAGACTAAATAGGAGGTAGATGTTATAATGAAAAAAGGTTTAATATTTTTAATGATGAGTCTATTTGCTATAAGTTGTTCTGAAGTAAGTAGAGTAGATTCAAATGGAGATTATCTAGCAGAAAATGGTAGAAAATATAATGGGTTAGGAGTATCTGGTGAATATACACTAGATACTCTACAAGTCCGTGAAGGAAAATCAGTAGAATATTTATTAGATGGGTCAAAAGAAGTTGCTAATTATGTAAAGGGATTAAAAAATGGTAAAGCTATACTTTATTATAAAAATAATGATAGATTAGAGTTTAATTACAAATCAAATGTAAGAGAAGGAAAAGCTATATTATATAGAAATAATGGAGATATATTATACTTTAACTATGGAAAAAACGGAAAAATAAATGGAAGACTTAAGGAATATTTATATAATGGATTGATAATAGAGTCAAATGTAGTAGATGGCTATTTAGAAGGACAGTCTACAAGACTATGGCCAAATGGAGATATAGAAGTAAGAAACTATAAAGGAAGTAGAGTAATAGGAGAAATAAACTTTTATAGTGCAAAAGGAGATCATGTAGTGATAAAGGAATATAATCCAGATCCTAAAAATGAAAGTAGAATAGATTATTTAAGAGATGGAAGTATATCAAATCCTATAAATCCAAATCAATTTATGAGAATATTATCTAATTAAAGAAAAGGACATGTATTAATAGACGGTTATATGTTTATTAAGCACATGTTCTTTTTCATTTCTTTTACTTATTTTTTAAAATATCCTTTTTATTTGGCAAAAGAACTTATATTATGGTATAATAAAAGTAAAAAATTAATAAAGGAGAATATATTGAATAGTAAAGAAAGAAACTTTTTAAGAAAAAGAGCTCATAATTTAGAAGCAGTAGTTAGAATTGGTAAAGAAGGAGTTACAGATAGTGTTTTAGAAAGTATTTCAGCATATATAAAGAAAAATGAATTAATGAAGATAAAATTATTACAAAATAGTTTAGAAGATGTAAATAATGAAATTATAGAACAAATAGAATCTTCTTCAAATTCTATTTTTATAGGTTCTGTAGGTAAAACAATGATATTTTTTAAAGAAAAAATAGAAAATGGTAAACCTGGTGAAATTACACAAGAATTCTATGATTTTAAAAAGAGTAGGAGAGTTAATAATGCTAGATAATGGTGGAATAATATTATCTAATAAAGTTTTAGATTTAGTGTTTTTAAGTGCTTTCGCAGCTCAAGTATATAAATGTATAGTACCAATATTTAAAACAGGTAGGTTTGATTTTACAAAAATATTTACAACAGGGGGAATGCCGAGTTCTCATTCTTCATCAACTGTTACCTTAGCAACATCAGTTGCTTTATTAAAAGGTATACATAGTGTAGAGTTTGCAATAGCTGCTATATTTGCTATTGTTACAATGTATGATGCAACTGGGGTAAGGCAAGAAGCTGGAAAACACGCAAAAATATTAAATAGATTATTGGAAGAAAGAAGACTATATAATGCTGATGAAATTCAAGAATTGAAGGAGTTTTTAGGACATACTCCTTTAGAGGTCTTAATGGGAGCTATATTAGGTATAGTTATACCTTTTGTATTTAAAGGATATTTATTATGAAAAAGCGTTTAGATGTATTATTAGTTGAACTTGGTTATTTTGATAGCCGTGAAAAAGCTAAACGTGAAATAATGGTTGGTAATGTTATAATAAACGACAAAGCCGAAACTAAACCAGGTAGTCAATTTAAAGAAGAAAATATTAAGGATATTAGAATAAAAAATAAATTAAAATATGTCAGTCGTGGTGGATTAAAACTTGAAAAAGCTATAACTCATTGGAATTTAGATTTTAATGATAAAAAAATATTAGATATAGGTGCATCAACTGGTGGGTTTACTGATTGTGCCCTACATTATGGAGCTAAGTTGGTATATGCTAATGATGTAGGTACAAATCAATTAGATTATACCTTAAAGAATAATGAAAAGGTAATATCTCTTGAACAAATTCATATTAGAGATTTAATAATAGATGATAAGGTAGACTATATTGTAATAGATGTTTCATTCATTTCTTTAACTAAAGTTATACAATATTTTGAAAATTTTGGTAAAGATGATTTTGGAGTAATTGCTCTTATCAAACCACAATTTGAATTAACTCCAGATAAAATTTCAAGAAATGGTATAGTAATTGAAGAAAAATATCATGATGAAGCAATAAAGAAAGTAGTTCATTCATTTATTGATAGTGGATATATAGTAAAAGAAGTTATAGATTCACCAATAAAGGGGACTAAAGGAAATAAAGAATTTTTAATATATGTAATAAAAGGTGATAAAAATGAAAATAAATAAGAAAAAATTAATGATGTTGACTTTTATAGCTTTTCTTGGATATATAACATATTCAGAAGAAAAAGTAAATCAAGAAGTAAAAAAAGTACAAGCAGTGCAAAGAGCAAATGCTGTAGTGGATTTAAAAAATATCAATAAATTGATACAAACAATAAACTATATCAATGATCGTTGGGTAGGTAGTGCAGATACAAGTAAAGAAAAATTGTATGAAGCAGCTCTTCGTGGTATGGTTAAAAGTTTAGAAGATCCTTATTCTGAATATTTAACAGCTAAAGAACTTCAAGAATTAAATGAAGGTATGGATGGTGTTTATGGTGGAGTAGGTATGTCAATTAGAAAAGAAAAAGGAGACTATATGGAAGTTATTTCTCCATTTATAGGGACTCCTGCTTTTAGAGCTGGTATACAAATTGGTGATATACTTACAAAAGTTGATGGAGAAGATATATTAAATTTAACAGCAACTGAAACTTCTAAAAAACTTAAAGGAGATCCAGGTACTAAAGTTAAAGTTGAAATATATAGAAAAGGGTTAAAAAAACCATTAGAAATAACACTTACTCGTGAAATAATAAAACTTGAAAATGTTGAATATAGAATGATTGATAAAGAAAATGGAATAGGATATATAAGTTTACTAAATTTTGGTAGTAAAACAGGACCAGAAATAAAAAATGCAATTTTAGAATTACAAAAACAAGGAATGAAAAAATTAGTATTTGATTTAAGAACAAATCCTGGTGGTTCTCTTCAAGAAGCAGTTGAAATAGCTTCATTATTTGTTTCAGAAGATTTAATAGTAACCCTTAAAACAAAAAGTGGAAATAATAATGAATATAAAAGAGTAGGAGACCAAATATTTAAAGGTGAAATGACTGTACTTGTAAATCGTGGATCAGCATCTGCTTCAGAAATTGTTACAGGAGTTTTAAAAGACTATAAACGTGCAACAATTATAGGAGAAAAAACATTTGGTAAAGGAGTTGCGCAAGGAATATATAACTATCCTGGAAGTGATGATGCAATAAAACTTACAATAGCTGAATATGCAACACCTAAAAATAATAATATAAATAAAAAAGGTATAGAGCCAAATATATATATTAATATGAATAATCTTTTATCAAGTAAAGGGTATAGTACAGAAACTGAACTTGCAAAAGAAAATAGACAAAAAGAAATAAAAAAAATATTAGTAGAAACTGAGGGTGAAGAAAAAGCAGATGAAATTCTAAAAAAAGGTGATGTTCAGTTAAAAGCAGCAATAGATGTTTTACTTGGTAAAGAAGTTAAATC
>NZ_CDRRBS010000071.1:0-6431 GCF_977040545.1 Pseudostreptobacillus sp.
CTTCTGGTTTAACTATCAATCTTAACTCTCTTCCAGCTTGTATTGCATAAGAACTTTCTATACCTTCATGCGAATTTGCTATTTCTTCTAATTGTTCTAGACGTTTTAAATAATTTGTTAAAGTTTCACGTCTAGCTCCTGGTCTTGCTGCACTTATTGCATCAGCTGCTTGAACTATTATCGCTTCTACTGATTTAGGTTCTACTTCATTATGATGAGATTCAACTGCATTAATTACTAATTCGTTTTCTCTAGAATGACGTTTTAAAAATTCTGCACCATTTATAGCATGTGATCCTTCTTGTTCGTGAGAAAAAGCTTTACCTATATCATGTAACAATCCAGCACGTTTAGCTATATCTACATTAGCTCCTAATTCTGTAGCTAATGCAGCACAAAGATGTGCAACTTCTATTGAATGTTGTAAAACATTTTGTCCAAATGAAGTTCTATATTTTAATCTACCTAAAGTTTTAAGAACTTCTTTAGGTAACGAATGTATTCCAACTTCAATTATAGCTTCTTCTGCTGCATTTATTGTTGATTCTTCAACTTCAGCTATAGATTTTTCTACTAATTCTTCTATCTTAGTTGGATGTATTCTTCCATCTTGTATTAATTTTTCAAGTGCAAGTCTTGCAACTTCTCTTCTAACACCATCAAATGATGAAAGTACAACAGCTTCTGGAGTATCATCTATTATTAAATCAACACCTGTTGCTGCCTCTAATGCTCTAATATTTCTACCTTCTTTACCTATAATTCTTCCCTTCATTTCTTCACTAGGAAGTTGAACTACAGATATAGTAGCATCTGCAACATAATCAGATGCTGCTTTATTTATAGCCACAGCTATAGTTGATTTTGCAATTCTTTCCTTTTCTCTACTTAAATTATACTCAAAATCTCTTATCATAACAGCTTTATCGTGCTCAAGTTCGCCCTCTAACTTATTAAGTATAAGTTCACGTGCTTCTTCACTTGTTAAGCCTGAAATTCTTTCTAATTCTTTTTCTTTTTTCTCAAACATTGCATTTAATTCATTTTCTATTTCTAAAATCTTCTCTTTTTTTTCTTCAAGTTTAGCTTCTTTTTCTTCAAGTTTATTAGTTCTTATTTCTAAATTTTCTTCTTTTTTAGAAATTCTTTCCTCTTTTAATAAAATTTCAGATTTCATTATTTTTATTTCTTCATCAGCAAGTTTTTTTTGTGCCAATATTTCTTCTTTTACTTTTAAATTTTCTTCTTTTCTTAAAGATTCAATTTCTCTTTCTATATCTTTTTTATCTGTTTCTAACTTACGTTTCAAATTTACTATCATTAATTCTAAATCACTATATTCACCATATTTAGTAACAAATTTATTATTTATTTTATTAAATCCTATTACTAAAACTACTGCGATTATTACAATTGAAAGTAATACTACAATTAAATTAAACACTTCTTTCTCCTCTCTTTAGTTCTTTATTCTGGGTTTATACTTTCTATTTTCCATTCACTATTATACTTTACCCAAACTATATCAAAATACATAGTTTCTAATTCATAATTTATCAACATAATACTTTTTGCTCTATTTTCAGATACTACTTCTATATCTTCTGAAAATAAAAGTGTCATATTAGATAAATCATAATTATTTAAATAAGAAAATTTAATGTTATTTAAAAAAGAATTAACTATCTTTTTCTTTATTTCTTCTTTATTATTATCCTTAGCTTTTAATACAATATATTCTTGAACCTTAACAATTTCACTTACAATATTATTCTTATCATCAACTGTTAATATTCTATTACTTTGAATACTTGAACAGCTAAAGAATAACAAAAAACTTATATATAAAATAACTTTTTTCATATTCCTCCCATTGTATTTATCTTATCATAAATTTGGTATTTTTTCAATATATTTATACAGTTCTTTTTAAGCAAATAAAAAAACAAAAAAGGACCACATTTAATATAAATGTAGTCCTTAAAATATATTAATTATATGAAAAATTATAATTTTTTATTTAACTTTCAATAATTCTTTCATTTGTAATTTAAGAATTTCTAATTCACTTTCAAGTTTTGATAATTTTTCTTGACTTAATCTATCTTTTTCTTTATAATTCATTACTTCTTTTTCTAAAGAAACAATTCTTCCTTTTGTTTCATTATCAACATTTTCAATTTTATCAAATTGATATCCAAGTCCTATACCAAGTGCAATATTTCCTTTAGTATTTAAAGATCCACTTGCTCTATATACTATAGTTCCTTTTTTATTTATTCCACTTAATCCTAATGCAAATGCACTTTCACCTTTATACATTCCATAAGATCCAGCAACATTATATCTATGACCACTCATTGAACTTACTTGTGGAAGATTAGCCATAGCTACAGCTGTTGCAATACCAGAATTAGCAGTATTTCCTAATTCAGAAATTTGAGATTTAACAAATCCAACATTAGCTGCTGAGCTATCATCATTTACATCTGGATTAGCTAGTCCTGTAAGTTTAACTTCATTAGTTTTATCATCATATGTAAGACCACCCATTACTGCACCCTTTTTCTTGATTTGTATTCCCTTATTAGTAAGTTCAGTTTTAGGTTCATCTTCGTTATCACTTGCAAACTCTATAGAATCTATATTTTTAAGTTTCTTAGCAAGTTGTACTTCTAATTTACCATCCTTATTAGCTTTTACATTAATATTACCTGACGCACTTTCAAATTTAGCTGATGCTGCTTTATCAACACCTTCTCCAACTATCTCAACTTTATTTCCTAAAGTTTTATGAATAACTGTTTCATCATTACCACTAAAGTCTAATCCTGCTTGAGCTAAAGCTTGTAAATCCCCAACATTAGCAACTTTATCTAGACCTTTCTTTTGAGTAACTAAGTCTTTAATTACATTTTTAGCAACTTCTTCTGTAACAGGAGTTTGATTTCCATCTTTATCTTTAGCAACATTATTTAATCCAGCTAATCCATTTTCTACATTTCTTAATGTTGTTGGTGTATCAGTTTTACCATCTGGACCTACTAAAGATAAAACAGGTTTTTCAACTGCTGTTTTTCCTTCTTTAGGAGCTCCATTTTCATCTAAGTCATCTTTATGATAATATTTACCATCATTACCTTTAACTAATCTTTCTCCATTTTCATCAGTAAATACAGTTGGTCCAGCTTGACCATTTCTTATAGCATCTACTTTATCTCCAATAAATTTACCATCTAAACCATCTTCTTTTTCAAGACCTTTAGTTTCTGTTTTAGGAGCATTTGGATCTTCTTCTTTTGCAACTAACCCTAATTTTTCAGCTATATCTCTAACAGCTCCTTGAGTTGCTGCTTTTCCAGCATTATCCCCTTTACCATATGTATTATTATCTTTATCTGTAACTTTTTCATTTTTAAGACCTGTTATTTCTCCAGTAGATATACCATTATGATTTATTGTTGTATTTCCTGTTTCTCCCTCTTTAGTTACAGAAATTCCATCTTTACCTATTGTTGTAACTTCAGGCTTATCAGTTCCATTTGAACTTGTAAATTTAGCTCCAGAGTCAGTTAATTCCATTTTTGTAGTTGTTCCATTATCTGAATTTTCTAAAGAAGATATATTCTTAAGATTTTTAGCAAGTTGTATTTCAAGTTTGTCATCTTTAGCTTTTACGTTAATATTTTCAGAAGCACTTGAAAAATCAGCTGATGCTTCTTTAGTTACACCCTCTCCATATATTTCTAATGTTGAACCTATTTCTTTTTTAATATTCGTATCAGTATTATTTCCTTTAAAGTTTAATCCTGAAGACTTAATCTCATCAATTTTAGCTATAGAGTTTTTTAAATTATCTGATAATTTATCTTCTGTTATTGCTCCATTTGCTATTTTATCTTTAGTTACTGCCCCATCTTCTAATTTATCTGTAGTTATTGCACCATTTTTTATTTTTGAAGTTGTAACAGCATCTGCTGCTATTTTTGATTCTGTAATAGCATTATCAGCAATTTTATCATTAGTTACAGCATTAGCTGCTAGTTTATCATTTGTTATCGCTCCATCTGCTATTTTATCTTTAGTTACTGCCCCATCTCCTAGTTTATCTTCAGTAATAGCTCCATCTACTATTTTTTCTGTAGTTACAGCATTATCTGCTATTTTATCACTAGTTACAGAATTATTTACTAATCTTTCTGTAGTAATTGGAGTTGAGGTATTTGCTCTAATTTCTGCTATTTCATTCATTAATGTTGGATCAACTTTTTCTCTTGTTATTGCTCCATTTTTTATTTTATCACTAGTAACTGCATTAGCTGCAAGTTTTTCACTAGTTACAGCCCCTGCTCCTATTTTGTCTTTAGTTACAGCTCCTTGTGCAAGTTTATTTGCAGTTATTGCACCATCTGCTATTCCTAATTTAAGTCCTGTTTCTCCAAGTATTCTTCCATCACCATTTTCAACAGTAATTCCTTCACCTGTAACATTACCTTTTTTTACATTTACATTATACGTTGTTTTAGTTAATTTAGTATCATTATCTACTTCTGTTGATTCAGTTACTGTTATAGGATCTGTTCCTGTTACTATTGTATTTTTGAAATTAGCTAATTTCTTTAATTGACGAACTGTTACTGCTTCATGGTCTTCAGCACCATCAGCTAAATTTTGAATTCTTCTATCCCCAACTGAAACTGTATATTTTGCTTTACCTGCATCACGTGTTGTATTAGTTAAATATGAAGCAGCTGCACTTGGACTAGTAACTGAGTACGATCCTAATGCTACTGAATTATCATCTACAGCTACCGATCTACTACCTAAAGCTGTAGCTCTTTCTCCTATGGCTAGCGCTAATCCTCCTATAGCTATTCCTTCACTGGTTACCGCAGCTGCACGAGCACCTACAGCAGTAGAACCAATACCACTTGCAAATGTACGTGACCAACTACTACCAACTCTAATTAAACTTTTTATTATTTCTCTTTTCTCATTTTCATCAGTTACTTCAACTATTTTTTTTACTTTTACTCCGTTTTCTTCTACTTCTATTTCTTTTTCAACTTTTCCATAAGTTTTTAATATATTTTCAGCTATAAGATTATAGTATTTAGAATCTATCCTTCCAGGAACTTTATCATCAGATCCTATTGCAACAACAGATTTCCCTAAACCTATAACATCATTTCCTATTACTACTGATTGCTCTGCTTTTAAGATATTTTTTGTTCCAATCATAACAGTTTGATGAGAAACATTGTCTTTCATTTCGTTTACATATCCTATTACTACTGCCTCTGCTGAAGTATTAACATTTCTTTCACCAAGTGTAACATTATGTTTATTAAAAACTGTATTATCTGTTCCAATATTAGTTCTTTCATTATAATCAGTAACAACTTCTGCATTTGCAATTAACCCGTTACTAACTACCCCTAACATTAAAAAAGTTAATATAGATTTTGAATTTATACTAATCTTATTTTTTAAATTTGTTTTTAACCACCTTTTTACTTCATTAAAATTCATTCTAATTTATTCTCCTTTCAGTTTCAAATTTATATTTTTACTTTTATATTATACCCCCCCCCATACGTTTTTGTCAAGTCCTTTAGAAAAATAATAATAATGTAAAATTTTTCACAATATAAATAATATGTAAAAAAAAGGAATTATACCTTTTTATCAAAGATATAATCCCTTAAAATATAATTATATTTCACAACTTTTATTATATTCTATCTCCATTTTCATCAAAGAAGTGTAATGCTTCTGTATCAAATCCAAATGAATGTTCTTCTCCTGGTTCATAGTTATAATAACCTGGCATTGTAATAACTAATGTAGATCCATCACTTAATTTAACATAAAGTGATTTTTCTTTACCTAACATTTCTACAACTTCTATAACTGCTTTAAATCTATTTTCATGTTCTTTTCCACTTAAGAATCTTTCAGATCTTATACCAATAGAAACTTTTTTACCTTCATATTCTTTTAATCTTTCTCTATCTGCTTCATTAGCTTTAATTACTATTTCTTCAGAATTAGATATGAAATGTCCATTTCTAATGTGTCCTTCTAAAATATTCATAGTTGGTGATCCTATAAATCTAGCTACGAATATATTGTTTGGTTTATTATAGAATTCTTCTGGCTTACCTACTTGTTGAATAACACCTTTATCAAGTAAAACTATTCTTGTTGCCATTGTCATAGCTTCTGTTTGATCATGTGTTACATAGATAGTTGTAGTATCTAAATCTCTATGTATTCTTACAAGCTCTATTCTCATATGTTCTCTAAGTTTAGCATCAAGGTTAGATAATGGTTCATCCATCAAGAATACTGCTGGTTTTCTAACTATTGCACGTCCTAATGCAACCCTTTGTCTTTGTCCTCCAGATATATCTGATGGTTTTGAATAT
>NZ_CDRRBS010000072.1:0-6351 GCF_977040545.1 Pseudostreptobacillus sp.
GTGGTATTATAATGATAAAACTTGCAATATTTGATATGGATGGATTACTTGTTGATACAGAACAAATTTATTTAAAAGAATTTCCTAAAATTTTAGCAGAACAAGGTATAAGTATAGCGTTAGATGATATGACTAAAATTGTAGGACAAAATGAAAAAGCATTTGTAAAATATTTTACAACATTGTTTCCTGAGATTGATCTTGAAATAGCTAAAAATAAATTATTGGATATTTTCAAAAAGAGTGCTGAAGAAGGAACTATGAAAACAAAAAAAGGGGCTGAAAATTTATTGAGATTTTTAAAAGAAAAAGAAATAAAAATTGCACTTGCTTCTTCTAATGATAGAGATAAAATAAATCTTTATTTAGAAAAAACAGATCTTTTAAAATATTTTGAATATATAATTTCAGGAGAAGATATAAAAGAAAGTAAACCTAATCCAGAAATTTTTAATAAAGTAATAAATCATTTTAATGTTAAAAAAGATGAAACAATAATTTTAGAAGATTCTTTTAATGGAATTAGGGCTGCACATAGTTCTGGTGCAAAAGGTATAATGATACCTGATATTTTAGAACCAAATACAGAAATGAAAGAGAAAGCAAAATATATATTTAAGGATTTAGATGAAGTTATTTTAAACTTCGATATGCTAGACAAATACTAGATATTTGTAGTATAATTAATATTAATATATGATGAGAAAATTGAAAGGAGGAACATGGAAAATATAACCTTATATAGAAAATACAGACCACAAAATTTTGAACAACTTTATGGTCAAGAACATATAGTTGAAGCGATAAAAAATAGTTTAGATAACAATAAAATGTCTCACGCTTATCTTTTTAATGGTCCACGTGGTGTTGGTAAAACAACTATTGCAAGACTTATTGCAAAGGGTATAAATTGTTTAAATAATGGTCCAAGTTCTATTCCTTGTAATGAGTGTGATAATTGTAAAGAAATAGTAAATGGTAGTTCAATCGATATTATTGAAATTGATGCTGCTTCTAATCGTGGTATTGATGAAATAAGAGATCTTAAGGAAAGTACAGGATACCTACCAGTTAAATGTAGAAAAAAAATATATATAATTGATGAAGTACATATGTTGACTAAAGAAGCTTTTAATGCACTTTTAAAAATATTAGAAGAACCACCACAACATATATTATTTATACTTGCAACTACAGAAATAGAAAAAATCCCAGATACAGTAATTTCTAGATGTCAAAGATATGATTTTAAAACTTTAAGTAAGCAAAATATAGTAGAAATGCTTAAATCTGTAGCTGAAAAAGAAAATATAAAAATTGATGAAGAATCTTTAAATTTGATATACCAAAAATCAGAAGGTTCAGCCAGAGATTCATTTTCCATATTTGAGCAAGTGATATCAAATTATTATCATTTGGATGAAATAACTTTAGAATTAACTGAAAAAGCTTTAGGACTTGTTTCTAGTATGATTCATAAAGAATTTTTAGAAAATATTAAAGAAGCTAAAAAAGAAAAAATAATAGAACAAATTGATGAATTATGGAATAATGGAATACAGATAGATCAATTTCTTAAAGATTTTTGTAGGTATATAAAAATGTCAGATACTGATATTGATTTAAAAATTAAGATAATTTCTAATATTTATGATTTATTAAATAAATTTAGAAATGAAGAAGATAAAAGATTAATTTCATATTTGATAATAAATAAAATTTTAAAAAAAGAAAAAGAAATTGTTGTTCCACAAGTAGTTAAATATAATGAGAAAAAAAATATACCATTGAAGCAATTTAATGAAGATAATTGGAATGAGTTTATTTCGTATTTAGAAAAAGAAGGAAGATATAAATTTTATTGTCTTTTAAATCAAACGAGTGTTAATATAGAAAATAATAATATATCTATATCTGTAAATAATAAGGGATTGATTAATGTTTTAAATAATCCCAACACTATAGATTTTATTGAAAAAGCAATTTACGATAAATATGGAATAAATGTTAATTTAATACCAGAAAAAATAGAAGAAACGAATTTTTTAGATGAAAATATAAAAAATCGTCTAATAAGTGTATTTGATGCCGTAGAAGTTTAGGAGGAAAAATGAAAGTAAAAGTAATATTAACAGAAACAATTAAAGGTGTAGGTAAAAAAGATGAAATAGTAGAAGTTAAAGATGGATATGCAAACAACTTTTTATATGCTCAAAAGAAAGGAATACCTGCAACTCCTGAAAATATAAAAAAATTAGAAAATAAAAAGGCTAAGGTTGAAAAAACAAAAGAAAAGGAAACAAGTAATGCAAATGACTTGAAAAAAGAATTAGAATCTAAACCTATAATTCTTGAAGTTAAAATGGGGAAAGATAATAAACTATTTGGTTCAATAGGTAGCAAGGAAATAGAAGAAGCTATAAAAGAACAATTGGATATTACAGTTGATAAGAAAAAAATGGGTAATGATGCACGTATTAAATCATTAGGAGAACATATAGTTGAAATTAAATTATATGCTGATGTAAAAGCAAATGTAAAAGTAATAGTTAAAGGTGTTTAATATGAATGAAATGGATTTAACTGAAAATTCTTTACATAGCTTAGAAATAGAAAAATCTATATTAGGTTCTATCTTGATAGATCCTAATATAATATATAGTATAAGTGATAGAATTAATAGTTCTGATTTTTATTTTAATTTTAATCAATTAATATATGAAAGTATTTTAAAAAGACGTGATAAATATTCAAAGATTAATTTAGATTTAAATATTTTGATAGAAAGTTTAAAAGAAGATAATGTATTTGATATAGTTGGCGGTGTTGAATATTTGAATGAATTAGTAGCGAGTTCATATACATCTGCAAATATAGAGGCATATATTGAAATATTTAAAGAATATTCTAAAAAACGTAAACTTTTGAATGTTTCAAAAGGAATTTCTAAAAGTATATATGATAATAAAAAAAATTCGACGGATTTATTAGAAGAAGTTCAAGTAGCTGTTAGTCAAATTGATGAAGAAGCTAGTGGAGATGATATAATTAAACTATCAGAATTAGTTGCTAGAGATTATGAAAGAAATGATAAAAATAATCATATAGCTGATTATCCAAAAACTAAATTTATTAGGTATGATGAAATTACAAATGGTTTAAGACCTGCGACACTTTTAATACTTGCAGCACGTCCTGCTATGGGGAAAACTGCATTTTCTTTAAATATAGCATTAAATGTAGCTAAACAAAATAAACGTGTTTTAATATTTAGTTTAGAGATGGGTGAAGAAGAATTATATAATAGATTATTAGCGGCTGAATCAGAAGTAGAACTTAAAAATATACAAAGAAGTCACTTTGACTTTAATAATAAAGAAATGATTAATAGACTTCTTATAGCTCGTGAAAGCTTATCTACTCTTGAAATATATATAGATGCATCAGCTACACCTACAATAACTGCTATAAAAAATAAAGCAAGATTATTACAAAGAAAATAAAAAAATATTGATTTAATAATAATTGATTATTTACAACTTATTTCAGGTACAACAAATAAAGGGAATAGAGAACAAGAAATTTCTGAAATTTCAAGAGGACTTAAACTTCTTTCTAAAGAATTAAACGTCCCTATTATAGCTCTTTCTCAGTTATCTAGAAGAGTTGAAAGTCGTGAAGATAAAACGCCGATGTTATCTGATTTGAGAGAATCAGGTTCTATTGAACAAGATGCCGATCAAGTTATGTTTTTAAGTAGTAAAGACTATTATAATAATCAGAAAAATCCTGATGAAGATAACAATAAGCTTTTAACTAGAATAGAATTAATATTAGCTAAAAATAGAAGTGGTAGTATAGGGAAAAATTTATTATTTTTTGATAAACCTATACAAAAATTTAAAAATCCTACTCATGAAGAGGAAAAGATGTACTTTAAAGGAGAAGAAGATTGAAAAAAATAACAAAAAAAGCAGAATTATTAGCACCTGCTGGAAATATGGAAAAATTAATGGAAGCTTTTCATTTTGGTGCAGATGCTGTATATATAGGTGGTAGAGGATTTAATTTGAGAGGAATGTCTGCAAATTTTTCAGATAGAGAATTAACTAAAGCTGTGGAATATGCTCATTCTATTGGTAAAAAGGTATACGTTACATTAAATATATTTGCTCATAATCAAGAAGTAAATTATATACCTAAATTTATAAAATTTTTAGATGAAGTTAAAGTTGATGCAGTTATAGTTGGAGATTTGGGAATAATACAACAAGTAAGAGAACATGCACCTAATATGGAAATACATGTCAGCACACAAGCAAATGCTACCAATTGGATGACTGTTAAAGCATATAAAGATATGGGAGTTTCAAGAGTAGTTTTAGCACGTGAAATGTCTTTACATGAAATAAAACAAATTAAAGAAAAAGTGCCAGATATGGAGCTTGAAGTATTTATACATGGAGCTATGTGTATGGCTGTTTCTGGAAGATGTCTATTAAGTAATTATTTTACTTCGAGAGATGCTAACCGTGGAATATGTGCTCAAGATTGTAGATGGAATTATAAAGTAATAGCTGAAGGCCATGAAGAAACAGGAGCTCATGATATAATTGAAGATGAGGGTGGCACTTTTATATTTAATGCAAAAGATTTATGTACGATAGAATTTATAGAAAAAATATTAGAAGCAGGAGTAGATTCATTAAAAATAGAAGGTCGTATGAAAAGTATTTACTATAATTCAACGGTTACTAAACAATATAGAGAAGCTCTTGATTCATATTATTCTGGAAATTATAAATATGATCCAAAATGGTTATATGAACTTCAAACTATAAGTCATAGACTGTATTCTCCAGGATTTTATTTTGGGTCAAGTAATGAATTTGATCAAAACTATAATACAAGTTCTTCATATTCGCAAACTTATCAATTAGTAGGTAATGTAATAGAAAAAGTTGATAAAAATAAGTATAAAATACAAGTTAGAAACAGAATAATTGCTCCTGAGGTAGAACTAGAACTAATTAGGCCTCATTGTGACCCTATTAAATTTAGAGTCGAACATTTCTTTAATATTAAAACTGAAGAATATGAAGAAATTGTTCATCCTAATACTATAGCTATATTAGAAACAGATATAGAAATGGGACCTCTTGATTTATTAAGAGTTAAATTACCTGAAGGAGTATCAGATACTGATATCGATATATCAGAAACAACTCAGGCAAATGATGGATTTGTGCCTAAAAGTGCATGTCAATCTTGTTCTAAAGATTTTTAATCGGAAAGGAATGTATATGAAAGAGAAAATTCTAATAGTTGAAGATGATGAAAAAATTGCAAAACTTATAGAGATGGAACTTAAATTTGAAGGATATGAAGTAGAAATTAAAGAAGACGGTAAAGAAGGACTTTTAACAGCTAAGTATAATCATTTTGATTTAATAGTTTTAGATGTTATGTTACCTAAAATGAATGGTTATGAAGTATGTAAAAGAATTAGAGAAGATTCAGATGTACCTATAATTTTTTTAACTGCTAAAGATCAAGTTACAGATAAAGTTGTATCTTTTGATTATGGTGCAGATGATTATATGACTAAACCTTTTTCTATGGATGAATTAATAGCAAGAATAAAAGCTTTAATAAGACGTACTAAGAAGAAAAGTGAAAAAAAGAAGATTTTATATTTGAAGATTTAAGAATATCATATACTGCTTATGAAGTATTTAGAAATGGTGAACAAATACCACTTTCTAAAAAAGAATTTGAATTATTAGACTATTTGGTTTTAAATAAAGGTATAGTTTTAAATAGAGATCATATTCTTGAAGAAGTGTGGGGATTTGATCAAATTGGAAATAATAATATTTTAGATTTATATATAAAATATCTAAGAGATAAAATTGATAAGCCTTATGAAAGAAAATTCATACATACTAAAAGAGGTATAGGTTTTGTTTTTAAATAAAAATATAAATAATTTAGGAATTAAAAAAAGAATAACACTAACTTTTGGTTTAGTATTTATATTTATTACATCAATAACTACAATATCACTTTATTTTATACTTAATACACAAAACTTGAGAGAAATGAATGAAATATTTATACCTAAAATAAATGATATTAATATATACTATAATAAACTTGAAAATTATATTGAAAAATATAATGAAAAAAAATTGAAACTTAGTTTTGAGCCTGAAATAATTAATCAAAAATTAGTTTATGATAAACCGTTTGATGAAGGACAAGAAGATTTTAAATATGTATTACATATAGTAAGTCCTAAAAATAATGTAGATAGTATACCGTTAAATACAACGGGATATAAAGTATCTT
>NZ_CDRRBS010000073.1:0-5865 GCF_977040545.1 Pseudostreptobacillus sp.
GCTAATCCTTTTGCCGCTAATACTTTTGATATTGCTGCTGTTGTTGTTGTCTTCCCGTGATCTACGTGTCCTATTGTTCCTACGTTTACGTGTGGTTTACTTCTTTCAAATTTTTGTTTTGCCATTTTATTCCTCCATTTTTTATTTATTTTTTAACAAGAAAATTATATCATTTAAGAATAGTAAAGTCAATATCGTTTTTTAGCTAATTCTATACTATTCTCCCATATATTCTTTAATATATTCAACTACTTTTTCTGCTTCAATTTCAAAACTTTGACTTCCATCTCTATGTTTTATCTCTACTTTTCCATCTTTAGCAGCTTTACCAACTATAACTTTTAATGGGAATCCTATTAAATCTGCATCTTTAAACTTAAATCCTGCCTTTTCATCTCTATCATCAAATATAACTTCAATATTAGAATCTAACATTTCTTTATATAATTTTTCTGATAATTTATTAGCATCCTCATCTTTAGAATTTACTAATATTAAATCTACTAAGAAAGGAGCTATATTTTTAGGCCATATTATACCATTTTCATCATAGTTTTGTTCTATTGCAGCTGCTGCAACACGAGATACACCTATTCCATAACATCCCATAATTACAGTTTCTGCAACTCCTTTATCATTAAGAACTTTTGCATTTAAAGCATCAGAATATTTCTTACCAAGTTTAAATATATGTCCTACCTCTATACCTCTTGCTATTTCTAAAGTTCCTTCATCTCTAGGTGATTTATCTCCCACTCTTGCAGTTCTAATATCTCCTCTATAATCTATATGTAAATCCTCTATATTTAAGTTTACATAATGTTTATCTTTGATATTAGCTCCACCTACAAAGTTTCTTAAATAGAATATACTTTCATCAGCAACTACTTTAATTCTTCCATCTTTAATACTCTCTATTTCTTTAAGAGCTGATGTAAATCCTGCTTCTAATCCTAAATTTTCTATATCTTTTTCATCCATCATTTCAAGATCTAAAATTGCTCCAACTAGATTTTTAACTTTTACATCATTAACGTCTAAATCACCTCTAATTATCGCCATGAAATAATTTATCTTTTCTTCACCTATTTCTTTTAAAAGTACAGCTTTAACAGTTTTACATTCTTCTATACTTAAAAAATCAGATAATTCTTCTATACTTTTAACATTAGGTGTATCCACTAATACTTTTTCTAATTTTTCTTCATTACTTTCTTTAAAATCTATTATACTTGTAGCTTTTTCAACATTAGCTGCATAATCTGATTTATTTGAATAAAGTATATCATCTTCTCCGCTTTCAGCAAGAACCATAAATTCATGACTTTCACTTCCACCTATACTTCCAGTATCTGCTTCAACGGCTCTAAAGTTTAAACCACATCTTTCAAATATTTTAAAATATGCTCCTTTAACATCATTATATACTTCATCTAAACTGCTTTGAGTTAAATGAAAACTATAAGCATCTTTCATTATGAATTCTCTACCACGCATAAGTCCAAATCTAGGTCTTTTTTCATCTCTAAATTTACTTTGTATTTGATATACATTTAATGGTAATTCCTTATATGATGTCACTGTATTTCTAAAAATATCTGTAACAACTTCTTCATGAGTTGGTCCAAGTACACTTTCTCTACTATTTCTATCGTGTAATCTCATAAGTTCTGGTCCATAAGAAAACCATCTTTTAGATTCTTTCCAAAGATCAGCTGGTTGAAGAACTGGCATAAGTAATTCATTAGCTCCAATTCTATTCATCTCTTCTCTTACTATATTTTCTATTTTTCTTAATACTCTAAGTCCTAAAGGAAGATATGTATAAACACCTCTAGTTAATTGTTTAATCATAGAGGCTCTAAGCATCAATTTATGTGATACAGTTTCTGCATCTTTTGGTACTTCCTTATATGTTTTTATAAACGCTTTAGAAAATCTCATTTAATTTTCTCTCCTTCTAATTTTTAAATATTTTAATATTATCTTGTAATTTTTTAAGTTTTGATTCAAGTTCAGCTTGTATTCCTTTTTCCTTATCAATTACTGCTTGAGGAGCTTTAGATACAAATTGTTCATTAGATAATTTATTTAATGTTCTATCTAATTCTTTTTGAACTTTTTCTATTTCTTTATTTAACTTCTCTACTTCTTTTTCTATATCTATTAACCCTTCTAAAGAAACATATATTTTACTATTACCTACTACTCTAAATCCTGACATTTTAGGTAATTCTGTAAGAATATCTATTTTTTCTACATTAGCTAATTTATCTAATATCTTAGGATTATTAAGAACTATATCTTTTTCTCCATCATCTTCTGTATCTATGATTATAGATATTTTTTTAGCTGGTGATACATTATTTTCTGCCCTTATATTTCTTATAGCCCCTATAACTTCTTCTAAATACTCAAAATCATTTTCTGCTTTAATATTAATTAAAGATTTATCTTCTCTTGGGAAGTCTGAAAGCATAATACTTTCACCATAAACTTTAATTTTTTGCCATACTTCTTCTGTTATGAAAGGCATAAATGGATGAAGTAATCTTAAACCATTATCTAATATGTGTCTTAATACCCACTGTGCACTTTGTCTATCAACATTATCAACATCTACTCCATAAATTCTAGTTTTAGCTATTTCTACATACCAATCACAGAAATCATTTCTAAAGAATTCATAAGCAATTTTCGCACAACTATCTATATTATATTCTTCCATTTCTTCATTAAATCTTTTTGCTGCATTTTGAAGTTTAGATAATATCCATTG
Source organism: Pseudostreptobacillus sp. (assembly GCF_977040545.1). NCBI lineage: Bacteria > Fusobacteriati > Fusobacteriota > Fusobacteriia > Fusobacteriales > Leptotrichiaceae > Pseudostreptobacillus > Pseudostreptobacillus sp. Next base: position 2,780 of record NZ_CDRRBS010000073.1, read on the forward strand.
ATCTTCTAATTTAAAGTCTAAATCAAGTATAGATATATCTTCTTTAAATCCTTCTAAATTAGATATTACAAATTTTGAAGCATTCCATACTTTATTTGCAAATGTTGAACCCATTTCCAATAATTTTTCTGAAAATAGTATGTCTTGTCCTTGTGATGTATTATACATCAAACTAAATCTTACAGCATCTGCTCCATACTTATCAAGTATACCTAAAGTATCAGGGGCATTTCCTAAAGATTTAGACATCTTTCTTCCTATTTCATCTCTTATTATTCCTGTAAAGTATACTTCTTTAAATGGTATCTTATTTTCAAACTCTAAACTCATCATTATCATACGAGCAACCCAGAAGAAAATAATATCTGCTCCAGTTACAAGTAAATCTGTTGGCATACGTCTTTCTAAATCCTCAGTTCTTTCGGGCCAACCCATAGTAGAAAATGGCCAAAGGCTTGATGAAAACCAAGTATCTAAAACATCAGTTTCTTCTCTTAATTCCAATTCACTACCAAATTTTTCTACACATTGTTTTTTTGCATCTTCTAAACTTTTAGCAACTATCATATCACCATTTGGAGTATAGTATGCTGGTATTCTATGTCCCCACCATATCTGTCTTGAAATAGTCCAATCACGTATATTTTCAAGCCAATTATAGTAAATTTTTTCCATTCTTTTTGGAGTTAATTTTATTTCACCATTCTTAACTACTTCTATTGCCTTTTCTGCAAGTGGACGCATTTTAACAAACCATTGTTCAGAGATTCTTGGTTCTATTACTGTATTACAACGATAACAATGTCCTACTGCGTGATTATGTTTCTTAGTTGATACAAGTAATCCTAAATCTTCTAAATCTTTAAGTATAACTTTTCTTGCTTCAAATCTATCAAGACCTTTATACTTTCCTCCATTTAAATTAATTGTCCCATCTTTTTCTAATATATTTATTATTTCAAGTCCTGTTCTTTTTGATACCTCAAAATCATTAGGATCGTGTGCTGGTGTCATCTTAACTGCACCTGTTCCAAATTCAAGATCTACATAACTATCAGAAACTATAGGAATTTCTCTATCCATTAAAGGTAAAATAACACTTTTGCCTACAAGATGTTTATATCTTTCATCTTCCGGATTTACAGCTACTCCTGTATCTCCTAACATAGTTTCGGGTCTTGTTGTAGCAATAATAAGAAAATCATTACTATCTTTTATAGGGTATTTAATTTCCCAAATATGCCCTTCTTTATCTTGATGTTCTATTTCATCATCAGCTAAAGCTGTTTGACATCTAGGACACCAGTTAACCATATACTCTCCCTTATATATCAAGCCTTTGTTATATAATTCAACAAAAACTTCTTTGACAGCTTGAGAAAGTCCTTCATCCATGGTAAATCTTTCTCTTTCCCAATCAGTTGAATTTCCTATTCTTCTTTGTTGAGTAGTTATTATATTACCGTATTTTTCTTTCCATTGCCAAACTTTTTCTATAAAAGCATCTCTTCCTATATCTTCTTTTCTTAATCCATCTTTAGCAAGCATTTTTTCTACAACATTTTGAGTTGCTATCCCTGCGTGATCTGTACCTGTTTGCCAAAGTGTATCAAATCCACACATTCTTTTATATCTAATAACTACATCTTGTATAGTATTATTAAGTACGTGTCCCATATGTAAAACTCCTGTTACATTAGGTGGTGGTATTACTATCGTATACGGTACTTTTTGATTATCTACTGCTGCTTTAAAATATCCTTTTTGTTCCCATTCTTTGTACCATTTTGATTCTATATCAATAGGTGTATATTTATCCATTAATATTCCTCCTTAAAAAATTTAAACGTATATTTATATCTTACATTTTCTCCTTTTAACCAAGCCATAGTTTTTCTAATTTGAAATATAACTGAAGCAATAAACATAAAAACTAAAAAACTCAAAAGTTTTTCTCCAAGTCCTGTTGCACTAAATGACCTTAAAGGAGTTAGTATTGCTATATAAAACAAAGTCATCGTAAAGTTCTTATTAAGTAATTCACACATAACCATTCTAGTTCTTTTGGGTAATTTTATTCCCATAAAATAGACGACATATAGTCCAAAAAAAGGAATTAACCAACCAAGCAATAATATTTGTTTTAAATATTTTGATTCATCTTCTTCAATAATAATAGAATTCTCTTTTAACTCACTAGAATTTTTTTTGATTTTTCTCATACTTCATAGCACCTCACTTCATTATTTCAAATTATACCAAACTCTTACTAAAATTGCAATTTTAGTAAGAAAAAAAGTGTATCTCTAATCTTAAACTTCAAACAGTTTAATACTAGTAATACACTATATTATTATAAATATTTTATTATTTAGTCATCTAAATTATTAGAATAATCCTGGTATGCTAACTCCACCTGTTACAACGCTCATTTCTTTTTCTGCTAATTCTTCAGCTTTTTGCATTGCATCTTTTATAGCACTTAAGATTAAATCAGATAATATTTTAGGATCTTTATCAGTTGATGCATCATCGATCAATTCTTGAGCTATTGTTATATTTACTATATCTTTTTGTCCATTAGCTTCAACTACTACACTTCCTCCAGCAACTTCAGCTTTAACAAATTTATCTTTTAACTCTTCTTGTATAGCTAACATTCTTCCTTGCATTTCTTGTGCTCTTCTGATTATATCAGATTGACCATTGTTATTTGACGAACCTTTTAATTTTCTAACCATCTTAATTCCTCCTAGATTATATAAAAAAATGGTGGCGAGAGAAGGATTCGAACCTTCGAAGGCTGAGCCGGCAGATTTACAGTCTGCTCCCTTTGGCCACTCGGGTATCTCGCCACATGGTGCCGCTTATCGGATTCGAACCAATTACCTGCTGATTACAAGTCAGCTGCTCTACCTAGTGAGCTAAAGCGGCAAAAATCTTATTCAATTGTTAATAAAAATGGCGGAAGTGACGAGACTCGAACTCGCGACATCTTGCGTGACAGGCAAGCACTCTAACCAACTGAGCTACACCTCCATAAATGGTGGTCACAACTGGGCTCGAACCAGTGACCCCCTGCTTGT
>NZ_CDRRBS010000074.1:0-5849 GCF_977040545.1 Pseudostreptobacillus sp.
CATCATATAGATTAGAGTCCTCTTTCTTTCTATTTATATTAGTTTGTGCATAACTTCTAGCTATTACAGTTTGAGCTTTAAGCGCTTCAAGCGGAAAACTACTTGGTATTTCATAAGGAACAACTCCTAAAAGATATTTTTCAATATCAACAAAATTTACTATTTGTAATTTTGAATCCACTTGTTTTATATATATATCACCATAATATTTATTATTTCCTATAGTCATAATTCCTTTGTTAGATATATCTACCTTTTCAACTTCATCATTGTCTATATATATTTTATTATCTATATATTTAACATTAATCTTTTTCTTATTTGTTATTTCTTTACCATTTATACTAAAATCATCACTAAAATATATATCAAAATCATTTTTATCTGGATTAGATAATTTTACTCTAATTTGATTGTATAATGCTTTTTTATCTTCATTTTCTATTTTTATAGTTTGATTTTGTTCTATAACATCATTAGGATTTATAACCGTCTCATCAGCTTTCAAGCTAGTACAAGAGATTGCCATCAAAAAGATAAATATATAACTTAATTTTTTCATTTTACCTCATTTCTTTTTTTCAAATGTTCTTCATGTGTCATAGAATAATATGTTTTATCTCCTGACATAAAGAAATATAGATATTTACTGACAGGAGCATTAATTGTAGCTTTTATTGTTTTTTTATTTGGATTACATATAGGAGTTGGGGGTAGACCTTCATGTCTATATGTATTATAAACAGACATATTTTCTTGTAAATCCTTTTTTAAAACCTTTCTTTTTAAAACATACTTTAAAGTAGCATCTGATTGTAATCTCATACCTTTTTGTAATCTATTCTTAAATACTCCTGCTACATTTTCACTTTCTATTTCGTTAAATCCTATTTCAAATTCAACAATAGATGCTAATTTAATATCCTCATAAAATTTCTTTTTATCTGGATAATCAGATTCAGGAAAATTTTTCATAAATTCATCAAGTATCAATTTTGCTATTTCTTTTGCACTCATATTAGATGAAACAAAATATGTTTCTGGAAAAAGATATCCATCATAATTATCCTTTTCATGAAAATATGGAAAATCTATAGAATTTAAAGCTGCTATCATTTCTGATTTATTAGCAAGTCCTAAAGCTTCTATTCTTTCTAAAACTTGATCTTGTGTAAATCCTTCAGGTATAGTAAGTTTAATTCTTCCCTGTGGCTTATTAAGAGTATTTATTAATTCTCTTTTACTAATATTTTTATCAAATCTAAAACTTCCTTCTTTTAAAGTTTTTTTACTAATTTTAGAATATATTTTATCTATTGCATTAAATTTGATTCCCAATTTTTCATATACCTTTATATATGACATTCCATGAGTAATTTCAACTCTCTTACCTTTTAAATTTTGTGGAATATATGCAAATGATATAGTTATGTAAATTAGATATATCAAAGGTAACAAAAGTAAAACTAAGTATTTTTTTACTAACTTAATATTATATTTTTTCTTTTTTTTCATTCCTTAACTCCTACTATATATTTAAATATACCCATATTAATTTCATCTAAAAAGAGCATATTTATTACTGAAAATATTACCGGTCCAACCAAAAATCCTATTATCCCAAAAAATATATACCCCGTAAACATTGCTATTAATGAAATTATAGGATGAAGATTAAAATTATCTGTTAAAATATATGGTTCTATCATTATTCTAAAAATTGAAATCAATATATATATACCTAATATGCAAAGTGAATATTTAAATTCTCCTTTAATTAATAAATATACAAACCATGGTTGAAGTATAGGACCTGTCCCAATTAAAGGAAGTGCATCCATTATTGCACATACTAGAGATATTAAAAACACATATTTTACTGGATGTATAAATATATTTACAAATCCAAAACTAAAAAATAATACAAGAAAAACTAAAGAGATTATAATACTTTGTGCTTTCAAATATTTAAAAACTGTATCTATACTATGTATCTTAACTATTTTTATTCTTTTTATCCAACTATCTGGAAATTGTTCGTAATAAAATTTACGTATTTTTTCTAAATTATTAACCATTAAAAATGATGATGTAACTGATATTACTATATATACAACAAACTCTGGTATCCTATATATACTATTTAATATAGAATTTGAAATATTCCCAACAAAATCAGTTATTAAAGCTATAATCTTACCTATACTTATAGCTATTTGATTTTGTATATCAGGAGATAATGTAGATACATATCCTTTATAATTTTCTTTAAATACATAACTATAATTATGTAAAGTAACATAATTCATTTTTATCCACTCAGATAATTTAAATAATTCAGAAAAACTAATATAGACTATAAATATCATAAAAAATATAAATAGTAAATAAAAACTAAGTAAAGATACAATATTAGCATATTTGAATTTTAATTTAAAATTTTTATTTAAATAATCTGCAAAAGGTCTAGTAATTCTTACCATTATATATCCAAATACAAAAGGAAACAAAAAAATTATTACTTTTATAGATATGTATAAACTAATTAATATAGTAAATATTCTAATTAATGGTAAATATTTATTAAAAAAATTACTTTTCTCCATACTGCTCCTCACCAGATAATATTTTAAAGAATCCTCTCTTTATTTCTTCATCAAATACTATAGTCATTATTGTAAATAAAATAGGTCCAAATAAAAATCCAATAACTCCAAATAATTTAAATCCTACAAATAAAGATACAAGTGATATTAATGGATTAATATTAAGACTTGAACTTAATATTTTTTGTTCCATTATACTACGCAACAACCATATTATTATATAAAGTATAATTAATGCTACACCAAAACCATATTCTTTATTAACCAATAAATAAATTGACCAAGGTATTAAAACAGGACCTGTTCCTAGTATAGGCAAGGCATCAATTATTGCAATAATTAATGCAAGTAATAATATATATGATACCGAATGTATAAATATATTAATTACATTAAATCCTATTAATAACTCTACAAAACAAAGACAAATCAAAATAATTTGTGCTTTAAAATATTTAAAAACTACACTAAATGCATCAACTTTAATCAATTCAAATTTAGAAATCCAAGACTTAGGAAATTGCTTATCAAAAAATTCTTTAACTGACTTTAAATCATTTGCCATTAAAAATGTCGCTGTAACTGTTATAATCACATATACAAGAGCTACTGGTAAGCTAAGTGATATAGATACTATATAGTTAAAAAAATTAACACTAATACTCGTTAATTTAGAAACTAAATAATTTATAGAATTTTTTATAGCTATCATTGCAAAATCAGGTATAACTAATTTTAATCCATCAAACTCATTAATTCTATCTTTAATAAATGATGAAATATTACTAGAATTATATATTATCCAATTAGAAAATGAATAAATTTCAGAAAGTGATACAAAAACTATAATTCCAACAATAAAAAATAACATTAAATAAAATAAGGTTATAACTAATCCATTTGCTAATTTTAAACTAAATTTAAATTTATCCTCCAATATTTTTACCAAAGGTCTAGTAATAGATACTACCAACATTGCAACAACAAAGGGTATTAAAAATAGTGCCAACTTAAATGCAAGTAAGACCACAACTAAAACTGATAATATATATATAAGGGGTATAAACCTATTAAATGTAAATTCTCTTTTTTCTGACATATTTCCTCCATTTCTTATTATATTATATCAAAATCAAGAAAACTTTACCATTAGAATTTTTAGTTAATATATATTAATAAGTAAAAAAAGTAGCTCTAATTAAAAAAATTTAATTTATTTTATTGAGCTACTAATTTTATTATCCCTTAAATATTTGTGAAGAACCTCTTTTTTTATTATAAAATGATAAAAATGAGATATAAATAATATATAAAAGCAGGATAAACACTAAGTTTCTCCTGCTTTTATTGTATATCTTTTATTTCTAATTAGTTATTAAATAAGTAGATATCTGAAGAATATATTTTTAATACTTTAGTATAAAGTATATGTGAAAGTATTGCTACTCCAAATGGTATTAATACATATCCTATAAGAATGTATACTAATCCAGTTGCACTTGAAATACCCATATTTGCATATTCAGACATAGCTTTTATTGGTCCTACAAGTCCTACAAATCCAAACCCGGCACTTACGCTATCTCCCATGATGTTTAAGAATCTTACACCTAAACCACTAAAGAAAGCTGTAGTTAAAACTGGTAATAACATTATTGGATTTTTAACAAGATTAGGCATCATCATTTTCATACCACCAAGACCAACTGCAAGAGTAACTCCTGCTTTATTTACTTTAAATGAACCTACAACTAAAACTGCTGCTGTTGCTGAAACTCCTATATTTGCAGCCCCACTGGCAAGTCCCATTAATCCTATTGCAATACCTATAGCAACTGTTGATATAGGTGAAATTATTAATACTGCAAATGACATAGCTATTAATATACACATTATAATTGGTTGTAATGTAGTAAATGAGTTAATTCCTCCTCCTATTGCTTGAGAAATTAATTTAACATAAGGTAACATTAATAATCCTAAGAACCCAACTCCTGCACCAACTATTATTGGTTGTAAAACTATAGTTAATGAACCTAATTTTTCACCTAATAATTGAGTAACATAAACTGCAATAGCACAAACAAGCATTACGTTAATTAAGTCTCCTAGACCTATTGCATAAAATACTTTACCATCAACTGGTGCTTGAGCAACTAGAGCCCCTGAACCTATCCAAGCTGCAGCTGATATAATAGCTGATTTCATTGGATTAAATTTAAATTGTAAACCTACTAAGAACCCTATCATTGGAGCTATAATCCATTGAATATTTGCACACACTGCTGCAAGTGTTAAAAATATTGGATGATAGTTTGCTCCTAAATATTTAAATAATCCCCCTAATACTGCATTTGGTATTAAAGCAACAACTATACCTACAGCTGTTCCATTTAAAACTCTCATAGTAAAATCTTTTGCACTTATTCTTTCTGACATATTATCCTCCTATTAAAACTTTCTCTTTACCATGTACTAAAATAGTTATTAAATCACAGAATTTAGTATTTATACCATATTTTTTACCTTTTCTTGAAACATATCCATTTAGATAATCTATTTCTGTTTTTCTTCTATTTTGAATTAAATCTTGATGCATAGAAGGATAATGTTTTACTCCAGCAAATTCTTCTGTTGTAAACCAACAAACAAGATTTGTCATTTCTTCAACATTTAATGTAACACCTTCTACTTTAGCAACTGCTGCAAATTCTTCAACTATAGTTCCTAAAAGTTCTCTAATATTAGGAGTTTGACCTAATTGTAACATATTACATTCAAGTAATGTACAACAACAGTTCATAGTTCCATTAATACATGCTTTTCTCCAAATAGAGAATAATATATCATTAGAATATTCGCAAGGTAATCCAGAATTATTTATGGCTTCAACTACTTCAAGGGCTTTTTCTTTACCTTTTTCATCTATATTTTGTATTTCAGTTTTACCATAGTTACTTACTGCAAATACTCCAGGTCCTTTCATACCTGCTGTAAGAACTGTTACTCCCATTAAAATATTTTCTTTTGGAACAAATTCTTTTAATGTATCTATGTGTCCCAATCCATTTAAAAGACATAATACTGCTGTTTTTTCAGATATTAGATGTTTAACATCGTTTAACATATCTTTTAATTGCATTGATTTTGTAAATACAATTAATAAATCTGCCTCTCCATTATATTCACTAGGTTTATATGCTTTTGATGTTAAAGTTTCTTCAACACCTAAGTTTATAAAAT
>NZ_CDRRBS010000075.1:0-5748 GCF_977040545.1 Pseudostreptobacillus sp.
TATATTATCTTGAATATACCCTAAACTTATTCCCATATCTATATTATTATTAATATAGTTAAATTGAGTATTTATAATATTTTGATTTAAAATACTATTGGTGTTAATTTTAGTATCAAATCTATACCTTTTATGTAAAAATTCTCTATCTCCAATAGTATTAACTATATAATTAAGAAAATGTGGTTTATATAAATCGGTTAAAGGAGAAGTCCATGTTTCTCTATTTACTATATATTTACCTTCAATATTTTCTTTGTCTATATATTTTCTGTTTTTAAAATCTATTTTTAACTTAATATCTTTAGTTTTTAATTCACTATTTATTTCAAAACCTTTAGAAATTTTTGGCTTTTCATTTGATATAGTATATTTATCATTACCATTTAAAGCTTCATTTAAATCTTTTAAATAGGTATTTAAAAGTAATTTTGAGAAATCTTTATCTCTAAATCTTGATTCACTTTGATTTATTTGTAACCCAGCATACATATCAAAAGCACTTAATGTTTCTGATTCATTTATTAATTTTAATAATAGAGGGTTAGGATTATTGCTTGATAGTAAATCTCTAAATATACTCATAGCCCCTTTAGCTAATGAAATAAAGCCTTCCTTTCTACCTATTTTTTGAATTAAAGAAGATAGATTATTAAATAAAGGATTAAATTCAGCATGCACTGCTGCACGTCTTGAATCATGCCATACTGTAATTTGATTTTTATCTAATTTAGAACTTCCTAATAATTTAACTTTATTAGGATCATCTTCATAAATTTTAGGTATAATAGGTTTAGGGGGTTCAGGTTTAGGTTTTTCTTTTTTTGGAGCATTAGGATCTTCTCCAACTATTACATCACCTTCCTCAAGTTGATTTTTTCTAAAATTAATATTTGCATCACTATCTTCATAAGGAATTTTAGGTAGGAAAGTACCCATATATGGTCTAAATTCTCTAGGGATATAGTGTGTGGCATAAAAATCAGAAACTGGATTTTTCCATTCATCATCTTCATCTAAATGGCTTAAAAATTCATAACCTAAAGAATTAACTAATTTATCCCAACCTCCATTTTTATTAGACATTAAATCATTAATTTCTTTATCAAGTTTTGAAAAATCACCTTTAAATAATTCACGAACTCCAGCTTTAAATACTTCCCAACCATTATTTTTATGCTTTTTATAAACTAGATTTTTAAATTCATTAGATACTCTTGAAAGAGCACTGTCTTTATCAAAAGTAGAAGTAACTTTTTCTATACCAATATTTATTGCTTTATCTAAAAATGTTTGACCGTAAAGTGCTCCAGTATATTCTCCAACTGCTCTTATACTACCATTTAAACCTGTTAGAGTTCCTTTTTTAATATCTCTTTTTCCTATATATCTATAAGCGGCATATCCATCTTTACCTAAAATAGTTTTATCTTTATTGTATTCTTTATCAAGCTCAAGTTCGCCTATTTCCCATTTTTTAAAATATTCAATTTTATAATTTCCTGGTGCCATAGCTCTAATATCTTTTTTAAAATCATTAAAGACTCTATTTTGATTATTATCCCCTATTAAATATTTTGCAGAAACTGTTAAGTTTATATTATCATTAATATTAAAATTAAGATTTACTCCTGGTTTAAAGGCATATTTATCATGATTTAATATAGTACCTTGATATTCTAAATCTACTATTGGAGAAATTATAGTATTTAAAGGAGTTATTGAGCTAGAAAGATCAAGTTGCCCATTCTTTTTAGGATCTCTATAACCGTTTTCTGAAAATCTATTCATACCAGGAGTTCCATTTTCATAACCAATAAAATACATAGTTGAATCAAGTTTTATAGGTTTTGTATTTACTTTAGCATACATGTAAGATCTATTAATATCAAAAAGTGAAAAATCTTGATCAATTCTATGAGGTCTACCTTTTATCATAAGACCAAATTCGGCATTATCATCATTTTCTTTTAATTTAATTTTTGCATCAAGTAAAGTTTTATCTATAGTTACACCTCTTGAAACATATCTTTTTGAAAGTTCTATATCTTGATCTGTGCCACTTGGAACATATATAGGTTTCTTTTTATTAGGACTATTTGTATCAAAATCCCAAGTTAGAGTTGATTTAGGACTTGGAGTTCTTGATTCAACAGTGAAACTTGGTATTTGTGGATCTGATTCATCAAATGTATTTTCACGTGGTAAAGCTACATTTAATACATTTGGTAAATGATTAAATCCATAAGCTATACCATCTCCACCCCAAGCAGCACTACCTCCAACATTAATTTCAGTGTTTATATCTAAACTATGACTTAGATAAGAAATTAATGAAAGAAGTAGCAGATATTTATATTTTTTCATTATAAAATCTCCTTTAAATTTTTGATATTTGTAAGTATTTTAACATTTTACAAATAAAGTTTCAATAGATTTTGTTTTATTATATACTTTTAAGTTAAATTGGTGTATAATAATATGAGTAAATAAAAAAGGTGAGGTAACTATGAAAAGATTTTTTGTGATTTTTATAAGTTTTATCCTACTCTTTTCTTGTAGACAAAGTCCAGAAGGAGTGGTAAATAAATTTTTAGGTGAAATTAAGCAATATGAGTTAGAAAAATCTAAAAAGTATTTAATGAATCCAGAATTATTAGATTCTGCTTTAATTAAATCAGATAATGAATCTAAACAAATGTTTATAGAAGCCTTATTTTCAAATATGGATTATAAAGTAAAAAATAGCACAACAAGAGAAGATGGTAATGTTGTAGTAAATGTAAGTATAACAAATATAGATGTAGCAAATATATTTAATTTGGTATATAAAGATATATTTAGAAAAACTTTCAATGGGGAAAAAGATATAAATATATCAGAATCATTGTCAAATATATTAAAAAAACCTAATCTACCTAAAAAAACAATTTTAAGTCAGTTTTTGATGGAGAAGAGTGGGGATAGTTATAAAATAATATTAAGAAAAGAAAATATTGATGATATATTTGGATCATATTTTTCAACATTAACAAATATGAATGGAGTATAAAATGGTATTACGTGGAATAAGTAAAAGTTTAAAATTTGAGATATTAGATACAACAGAATTAGTTAAAGAAGTTTTTGAAAGGGTAAAACCCAATTTAATTTATTCTGAAAGAATAGCAAAAATGACAACATTAGCCGCAATATTAGCGCAAGATATTAAATCAAGTAATACTCGTTCAAGTATTACATTAAAAACTGAAGGAGCACTACAAAGTATAATAGCTAAAACAAGTGCAAATGCAAATGTTGCAGTGAAAGTAAATATAGATGAAGAAAAACATAATAAACTTTTAGAAGCTATAAAAAATGATGATAGAGAAGAAGTTAATAAGTTATTTTCTTTAAATGATGGTACATTACAAATTATGATAGATTATGGTTTGAAAAATCCATATAATTCTATATTTAAAATTAAAGATAATTTATTAGAGCTTGCAATGAATGATTATTATGAAAAATCAACGCAGACTAAATCAATCTTAATTACTTCTGTTAGTTATGATGATAATACAAATTTTTCTAAAAGTTCAGGTTTATTGATACAATTATTACCTAATGGAGATGAAGAAGTGTTTAACTTTATTTTAGAAAAATTAAATAGATTGACTTCTATAACTAAAATGTTAGAACATAATTTTTCTCTTGAAAGAATAGCGCATTTAATATTTGAAAATGATATAGAATTATTTGAGAATGAGAATAAGTATAAAGGACTTCCTTATGATAAATTACCTAAAATAGAGGATATTAAAATACTTGATACAAATGAAATTAAATTTGAATGTGATTGTAGTAGATCATATATGGGAAGAGCTTTAATTAATTCAGTTTCTAATAAAGAATTAGAAGAAATGATAAAAGAAGATGGTAATATAGAGATAGTTTGTAGTTTTTGTGGAGAAAAATATATATTTAATAATATAGAAGAGGTACTTAAATATGAATAATGAATTTCAATATATTAACTTAGATGGAAGATATATATTTAAAATTATAGGTAAAGCAACTATGAAAAATGCTAAAATTTTATCAGATTATATAGACAATATATTTAATGATATAAAGACTTTAAGTTTTGAAATGTCACAATTAGAATATATGGACTCAACTTTTTTAGGATTAGTAGCTAAATTAGTAGTAGACCTAAAAACTAAAAAATCTGAAAAATTTGTTATACTTAATCCAAGTTTAGAAGCACAAACTTTATTAAAACAAACTGGTATAGATAAATTTTGTGATGTTATAAATGAAGATATTGATTTATTAAGTATAAAAAGAATTGAAGGAGAAGATACATCTAATATGAAAGAAAAATCTAAATATATTTTAGAAATGCATGAAGTATTAATGAATCTTAATGAAAAAAATAAAATAACATTTAAACCAGTAGTAGATGCTATGAAAAAGGTGATAGATTAATGAAAATTGCAGTTATTTATGGTGGAATATCAAGTGAAAGAGAAGTTTCTATAAATACAGGTAAAGAGATAATAAATAATCTTGATAAATCTAAATATGAAGTTATAGGATTAGAATTGGAAAAAGCAGAAGATATATTTAAATTAAGGGATATGAATGTTGATTTTGTATATATTGCTTTACATGGCATATTTGGAGAAGATGGAAGAGTACAAGCTATATTAGATAGTATGAATATACCATATTCAGGATGTGGTGTTTTATCAAGTGCAATGTCTATGGATAAGAATATTTCTAAGTTAATAGTTAAAAATAGTGGTGTAAGAGTTATTGATGGTATAAGTGTAAGAAAAGGGGATAAAATAAACTTTTCAGACTTAAATCTTGGAGATAAGGTAATACTTAAACCTAATAGTGGAGGCTCTAGTATAGGTATTAATTTTGCCACTAATCAAGAAGAATTTGAAAAGGCTCTTAATGAAATATTTTTGATAGATGATGAAGCTTTAGTTGAAAGAATAATGAAAGGTATAGAAATATCTGTTCCTATTATTAAGGGAGAGGTATTTCCAACTATTTTAATAGAACCACTTAAAGATACTTTCTTTGATTATAAATCAAAATATGAAAATGGTGGAGCACTTGAGTATGTTCATGAATTTGAAAAAGAATTACAAAATGAAATAGATGATTTTACAAGAAAAGTATATAAATCATTAAAGTGTAAAGGTTATGCAAGAGTAGACTATATTTTAGTAGATAATAGGGCCTATTTTTTAGAAATTAATACTTTACCAGGTATGACTAAAAATTCATTATTGCCTAAATCGACTTTAAGTAAAGGTTATAGTTATACTCAAACTTTAGATCTTTTAATAGAGGCATCAACTAATGATTAGAAAATTTGATAAATTAGATTTAATGTTTATTCTATTTAGTATAGGAATGGCAGCTATTACATATTTTACAAATATGTATTATTTAATTCAAGTAATAGGAATACTAATATCTTACGCATTAATAATAACATTGAGAAATGTTTTCAAATCATATATAGCATATTTTTTAGGAGATAAGGAAATATTGTATTATAAGACATCTAGTCTTAATCCTTTAAGACAAGTTAGAAAACAAGATGCCTTATTTTTAATAATTTTTTTAATTATTCGTTTTCCTATAATAATATTTCCACAAAATAGATTAAACTATAACTTTGAAACTTCTAAAAATGCAGATAGAGCAAGAATATTAATAACATTAGCTAATTTTGTTGTATAT
>NZ_CDRRBS010000076.1:0-5706 GCF_977040545.1 Pseudostreptobacillus sp.
TACGAGTATAGTTAATTTTAAAACATTTGAAGTTAAATCTGGAGAATTAGAACTTAAGAAAAATATAGAAGTTTCAAATATAGATTTAAAAGATAGTACAAAACTTGATTTAAACTTTATAAATAATGGAACAATAACTTCAAAAATCATAGGAACAGGGGATTTAATAAAAGTAGGAACTACAAAAATTGATATAGAAGGTTCTAAGTTAAATAACACAGGAAGTATTGACCTACAAGCAGGAGAATTAAGTGTTACAGGAGATAAAGTATTAAGTAATAAAGTAAAAGGAAGTGCAGACTTAACATTTAAAAATTCTAATGTAGAAGTAAAAGATATAGAAAACTTTAGTGGAAACTTAAACTTAGAAAATTCAACATTAACACTAAAAGAAGATAAATCATTAAATACAGATACAAAGATAATAGCTAAGGAAAGTTCAAATATTAAGATAGACTTAGCAAAAGATAAAGTATTAAGTAAATTAAATGTAGAAAATAAAGGTCTAGATACAAATAAGATAGAAAAACTAGGAGAAGCTAAACTAACACTAGGAGAAAATCTAAATATTAAGAACTTTAAGAATTTAGATGTAAAAGCAGGAACATTAGAAATAAGTAAAAATATACCAATAGAAAATGTTAATGTAGATACAAATACTAAATTAAATGTAAATAATACTACAGATATTGAAATGACATCAAATATTAAAGGTTCTGGAGATATAGTAAAACTTGGAGCAGGTAAATTAAGTATAGCTTCAAGTAAACTTAATAATTTAGGGGATATAGAAATTTCTAGGGGTAATTTAGAAGTTAATTTAGATGATTTAAAAGTATTTTCTAATAAATTAAAAGGTACTGGAAGTTTAGATGTTATAGCTTCACATTCTAATAAAGTTGAATTTAAGGAACTTAAAGAGTTTACAGGAAATATAAATGGTAGGGATGTTGATATAACTCTTAATGGAGATAATTCTCTTAACTCAACAGTTAATTTAAGTGGAACAAGTAAATTGAATATTATAAATGATAAAAAATATTCTGATTTAACCTTAAATGTTGAAAATGGAAAAACAGTTATTAATTCAGAAAATAAAATAGATGCTACAATTAATATTAAAGAAAATTCTTCTTTAGTTATTAATAAAGATACTAATATTAATAAGGTTAATAATGAAGGAACTGTAGTATTGGAAAACTCTAAATTACATCTTGATGGGTATAATTCAGATAAAGGTATAGTTGATATAAACTTAAAAAATAAGGTTGAAGGTATATTAGATATTAAAAATTCTGAAAAAGATGTTAATGTTAAAGTTAATATGTCAAATGAAGTAATTGAAGAATTGAAAAATACTCAATTATTGTTAGCAAGTTCTAATAAAAATGTAAATATTTTAAATTTAGATGATATTAATAAAAATTTAGTTAGAAAATTAATGTTTAAATCTGAAAATAATAATTACTATATATATTCAATGTTAAAAAGTAGAGATTTAAGTTATTCAAATATAGTTAATAATTTAGATTCTATTTATAGAAATGTATATAAAATGAATTATGGTAAATTTATTGAAGCAAGATATACACATCAAACAATAGTTGATAATAAAGAAAAAGTGTTTGAAAATTCAAAATATACTACAGAAAATAATACAGATGAGTTAGGTATAAATGGTTCATATTATATAGATAAACTTAATTTAGGAATTAATTTAGAATATATTCATTCAAGAAATTCATTAAGTATGAAAGTTGTTGATGGTGGAAGCACTAATACTAATTATTCTATTCATAGTTTAATAGCTAAAACTGGTTATAAAAAGGGAATATTTGATATATCAGCTCGTATAGGTGTAAGTAATATAAGCATACTGTATAGTGAACCAGAAAATATAAAAGCTATAATGAATGGTTTAGCAATAGGTATAAATCCAGAATATAGATTTAATAAAAATACTTTAGTTAGATATGTTAATGAATTTGGTTATGAAAATATATCATTAAGTGGTAAATATATTACAAAGGCAAGATTATTTAATATATACTATAAGACTGGATTATCTTTAAATCATAAATATATAGATTTAGATTTACTTGCAGATTTAAGACATGTAGATAATAATACATCAACAAATAAAGATGTAGAAATTGATGTAAAAAATAAATATGTTGAAGTAAATACATTATTAAAATTAACTGCTAAACCAACAGATTCGTTAAGATTAAATACTGAAGTAGAATTGAAATTTAATCAAAACAAATTTGCTAAATATATACTAAATAGTGGAATTCAATTTAGATGGTAGTAATTAAAATTTAGGGAATTATATTTAATATAATTCTCTTTATTTTTATATAATTTTTTTACTTATAAATAATATGAAATTGAATAATAATATATAAATTCAATTTCACAATATGGAATCACGGTCTTACTGAAAGTGCTTTTTTTCTTGTAAAAATTAGATAAACTGTAAAAAATATAAAGTTAAAATAATAACTTTGAAATGATGTTGACTTTATTTAATATTAAGAATATATTATTTATATAGAGTATAAATAAATTTGGAGGTTTATTTAATGGAAAAATTAAGTAAAGAGCAATTATTAAAAATGTACAAACAAGTACAAGAAATTAGACAATTTGATGATAAAGTAAAACAATTAGTATCAAAAGGGAAAGTTCCTGGAATGACACATTTTTCAGTAGGGGAAGAAGCATCAAGTGTTGGAGCTATGGCTGCACTAAATAGTGATGATATAATTACATCTAATCATAGAGGTCATGGTCAAGCAATAGCTAAAGGAATAGATTTAAATGCTATGATGGCAGAAATTTTAGGTAAATATACAGGTATATGTAAAGGTAAAGGTGGATCTATGCATATAGCTGATGTTGAATCTGGAAATCTTGGTGCAAATGGTATAGTTGGTGGAGGACATGGACTTGCAGTTGGTGCAGCTCTTACTCAACAAATGAAAAAAACTGGTAAAATTGTAGTTTGTTTCTTTGGAGATGGAGCTACAAATGAAGGAAGTTTCCATGAAGCTATGAATATGGCTTCAATATGGAAATTACCGGTAATATTCTATTGTTTAAACAATGGATATGGAATAAGTGCAAATATACACAAAATGGTTAATGTAGAACATTTATATGAAAGAGCAGCAGCTTATGGAATGCCATTTAAATATATAGAAGATGGAAATGATGCTGTGTCAGTATATAATACATTTAAAGAAGCAGTAGACTATGTAAGAGAAGGTAATGGTCCTATATTTGTTGAAAGTATAACATATAGATGGTATGGTCACTCTTCATCAGATCCTGGTAAATATAGAACTAGAGAAGAAGTTGAAGAATGGAAGAAAAAAGATCCAATATTGAAATTAGCAAACTATATAGTAGGGAATAAGATCGCTACAGAAGAAGAATTAAAAAATATTGAATTAGAAGTAAAAAATATGGTAGATGGGGCAGTTAAATTTGCTGAAGAAAGCCCATTACCACCATTAGAAACAGCGTTTGAAGATATTTACGCAGATTAATTTAAGGAGAAGAATGACTTATGGAAACTAAAGATATGAAATTTAAAGAAGCGATAATATTAGCAATGTCAGAAGAAATGAGAAGAGATCCAGATGTATTGTTAATGGGAGAAGATGTTGGAGTGTTCGGAGGAGACTTTGGAACTTCAGTTGGTATGATAGAAGAATTTGGACCAGAAAGAGTAAGAGATTGTCCTATATCAGAAGCTGCGATAGCAGGAGCTGCATCAGGAGCTGCTATGACAGGATTAAGACCAATAGTAGATGTTACTTTTATGGATTTTATTGTTATAGCAATGGATGCTATAGTTAACCAAGCTGCTAAAACTAGATATATGTTTGGAGGTAAGGGAAAAGTACCGGTAACATTTAGAGTTGCTGCAGGAAATGGAGTAGGATCTGCTGCGCAACATTCACAATCACTTGAATCTTGGTTTACACATATACCTGGACTTAAAGTTGTAGCACCAGGAACACCAGGAGATATGAAAGGATTATTAAAAGCTTCAATAAGAGATAACAATCCAGTTATAATATTAGAATATAAATCAGAATTTAATCAAAAAGGTCCAGTACCTGTAGATCCTGAGTATGTTATACCATTAGGTGTTGGAGAGATAAAAAAAGAAGGTAAGGATGTTACAGTAGTTACTTATGGTAAAATGTTATCAAGAGTAATGAAAGCAGCAGAAGACTTAGAAAAAGAAGGAATTTCAGTTGAAGTTGTAGATCCACGTACATTAATACCTTTAGATAAAGATATAATAATAAATTCAGTTAAAAAGACAGGTAAAGTTGTACTTGTAAATGATGCACATAAAACTAGTGGATTTATAGGTGAAATTTCAGCAATAATTTCGGAATCAGAAGCATTTGATTACTTAGATGCTCCTATAAGAAGAGTAGCTGGAGAAGATGTACCTATGCCTTATGCACAAAATTTAGAGTTTGCAATGATACCAACAGTAGATTCAATTAAAGATGCAATAAGAAAAACAGTAAATAAACAGTAGAGGTGAGAATATGGAAAAGGAATTATTAAGAGCAACACCTGCTGCAAGAAAATTAGCTTCTCAATTAAAACTTGATTTATCAGCAATACCAGGAACTGGTGCATTTGGAAGAGTTCATAAGGATGATGTAGCTTCATATAAGGAAGAAGCATTTGTTAAAATTTCACCTGTAGCTAGAAGAATGGCTGAAGTTAATGGAATTGATTGGCAAGGTGTTAAAGGTACAGGTGTAAGAGGTAAAATAATGAAAAATGATATTTTAGCCTTACTTGGAGATGGTAAACAGGAAGTTAAAGTTGAAAAACAAGAACAAGAAATTATTAAGGTTGAAACTCCTGTTACTGAAAATAGTGATCAATATGGTGAAATTGAACATATACCAATGACTGCAATGAGAAAGGTTATTGCAAAACGTATGGTTGAAAGTTATTTAACAGCACCAACATTTACATTAAATTACGATATAGATATGACAGAGGTTATAGCTTTAAGAAAGAAAGTTTTAGAACCAATTTTAGAAACAACTGGTAAAAAAGTTACAGTAACAGATATAATATCACTTGCAGTTATTAAGACTTTAATGAAACATAAATACTTAAATTCTTCATTAACTCCAGATGGTCAAACAATAATTGCACATAATTATGTTAATTTAGCAATGGCAGTAGGATTTGATGGTGGATTATTGACGCCAGTTGTATATAATGCTGAAAAAATGAGTTTATCTGAGCTTGTTGTAGCTCTTAAAGATGTAACAAGTAGAGCATTAAATATGAAACTTGCACCAAGTGAATTACAAGGATCAACATTTACTATAAGTAACTTAGGAATGTATGGAGTTTCTTCATTTGGACCAATAATAAACCAACCTAATTCGGCTATATTAGGTGTAAGTGCAACAATAGAAAAACCTGTTGTAATAAATGGAGAAATTAAAGTTAGACCTATAATGAGTTTAGGATTAACTATAGATCATAGAGTGGTAGATGGATTAGCTGGAGCTAAGTTCATGAAGGATTTAAAAGAATTGTTAGAAAATCCAATTACAATGTTAATATAAGGAGGAAAAATGGCATTAGAAATTATTATGCCCAAAGCTGGGATAGATATGACTGAGGGTGAAATTGTTGAATGGAAAA
>NZ_CDRRBS010000077.1:0-5454 GCF_977040545.1 Pseudostreptobacillus sp.
ATGGTTTTTTAGATGATTTATTTAATAAATAAAATCCTATTACAAATAAAAATCCTAATCCATTTCCTCCAGCCATATTATTACAAGCTATCATAGCACCAACTAAAATTGCTACTTCTAAAACTTTTGTCATACTTGTTCTTATTTGATCTCCACAAGCTTTTATTCCTGGGAATTTATCTAATAATTTAGCAATTTGTTCTAATAAAAGTATTTCTAATGATAAAGTTACAGCTCCAATTATAAATGCAAGTATAGGATTTTTTATAAATATACCTATTGCAAACACAAAAGTCAATCCAGTTGGCCCATAAACACCTGTTGTTATAGCTGTTGTAGCCACTAAAGGAATAAATCCAATAGTTCTTGCTAAAGCCACTATTCCTGCGTCAGACATTTTACCCTCTTGTATTAAATTTAAAGAAATAGGATCTCCTGCTAACATATTTAAACTTACAGCAGAAGCAACAAGTCCACCCATTATAGAAAGTATAATTATATTTTTCTTAACTTTAGCAACTCTTTCTGAAAAAATCCCTAACAATTTTGTATTTGAACCTGTTGATTCTGTTTTATCCATAATAGCAAATACTAACATTACAACTATACCAACAAATAAAGCTATACCATCAGAATTTAATGAAATTGTAGCTTCACCTACACTTATTTTTCCAAAAATAGAAATTAATTGTCTTACAATTAATACAATAAATAATGAAAATACTCCTTTTTTAACTCCATATTGATACCCAATAACCAAAACTGGA
Organism: Pseudostreptobacillus sp.; assembly: GCF_977040545.1. NCBI lineage: Bacteria > Fusobacteriati > Fusobacteriota > Fusobacteriia > Fusobacteriales > Leptotrichiaceae > Pseudostreptobacillus > Pseudostreptobacillus sp. The sequence continues at coordinate 768 of NZ_CDRRBS010000077.1, forward strand.
AATACAGCAAATGCTACTATAATAGGGGTTCCCATTTCTGATAAATTAGGTAAAAAATTAACAGGAAGTTTAGCAAATAAATCAACTATAACCTGTAAACCTAACACTAAACCTATACCATATATAGCTCCAGATACAGCAGAAAAAATACTACCTTTATTATCATTTTTAAATGCTGTACCTATTATATCTGTACCTAATAGTATACTGTGTATAAGTATTATACTTTTACCTATTGAAAATGGTATTCCAAATCCAATAACCAACCCAAAACTCAAAGCAAAACTTGTTGCAAGTAATGATTTCCTATCCAATCTTCCTTCTAAATGTTCTGGAACTAATGGTCTTAGTCCGTCATTAAATACAGCAATTCCTTTATTAGCTAATATTGAAGCTAATCCTGATAACATTGCAATCAAAATAATTTTAATAAACATAAACTCCTCCTATAAATATTTTTTTATCATTTTTATTGAAATTTCTGCTGAATTCGGAGTAAATCCAAATGCTTTTTTCCCTTTTTTTATTCCTTCTTCTACTTCACTTTCAGTTAAAATATTTCCTGGACTTGCAACTGTTAAACATAAATCAGAACCTAATATTGCAATAGCCATAGCAAGTGCGCCACCACCACCAGTATTACAGGCTCCAAAATAATAATCATAATTCCCAAGCTTCATTTCCATAGCAGCATCTATATCTGATTTTATATCAATTTGTGCTTCACTGAACTCTTTTTTTAAAATTTCTGCTACGTTTTCTTTATCAATCTGTCCTCCAACTACAATTTTCATTCTTTTTCTCCTTTCAATAAATTTATTAAATGCGCTAATATATACCCTTTTTCATTTTCATTAATTTTTCCTAATATATTTTCAAAATCAAAATAGATTTTTTCTGCATTATTATATTCATTAAAAGTTTTCAATTCTTCTAAACTTTCTTCATCTAATTTTTCAATAATTTCACCTTTATTTAATCTATTTATGTACATTACGATATGAGTAATTAACATTGAACCATTATCTTCATTAATATTAATTCTTTTAACTTCAAAATATTTAATTACTTTAATAACTTTTTCATAATTTTCTTGAGACAACATACCTGTATTTTTAAATATGTTTAATCTTAATAATAATTTTTCCATAATTCCTCCTAATCTTTATTATAATTTTCATTTTTTTGAATATTTGTTATAAAAAATTATTAATACCTCGGTATCATAATTTTATTAACTACTTTATTTTGAATTTCTTTAATTTCATATTTATTTAATACTTGAAGTAACAAACTTTCAATAAATTTATTATTTGAATTTATTACAATACTTGCAACATTTGCTTTTTCAAGATATTCTTTATCTTCTAAATCTATTATATTAACTTTTTCTATTTCCTTGTCTTCTATATCATCCATACTTATTATTGCTTGATCTATATTATTATATAATATTTCTCTTAAAATATTATCTGAATTTATATTCACAAATTCACAATTTGTATTCTTAAAATATCTTTCAGATAAAAAATATTGATCTTCTGAATTTTTATCTATTCCTATTCTTAAATTTTCATTTTTTAAATTATTTGTTATTAAAATGTGTTTTGATACATATGATTCATTACCAAAATCTAAAACTTTCTTAATTTCTTTTGTTTTAAAATTAATATATGCTAAATCAGACATAATTGCAAAATCATAAATTTTCTCCTTTAACATTCTAAGACGTATTCTAGAACCTTGCATATATGCAAAATAGAAGTTAATACCTGAATTTTCAAAAGCAGATTTTATTGCAGTGGCTAGTCCTTCATATCTTTTAGAATAAGGTAACGGCATCACACCAACAATAGATTTTAAAGAAGAACGAAGTATTAATTTATTTTTATTTTTAGATTTTAAAATTTTTCCTAATACACCTTTTTTTTCTAGAAGAAAAACATTTTCATCCTCCAATTTATCAAATGCTTTTTGTATACTTCCAACAGATATTCCCAAACTATCAGAATATTCTTTAACTGATTTAACTTTTTCACCAATTTCTAAACATAATAAATCTCTTGATATGGCTATAATCGCTATATCTACCTTATTTATAACTTTAACATCTTCCATAATACCAACTTTTCATTATTTTGAATATTTGTCCTTTCAATAAATTATACCCCATTTTATATAATAGTCAATATCTTAAATTAAAAATTTCCTTATATAAAGGAAATTTAAATCTAATAATTTATTCTAGTTCCTATTGCTCCACCAAAATTATTTGGATATGATAATTCACCTTGAATAAATACAATATCTTTATAGCCAACACCTAAAAATCCTTTTGCATCTAAATGTAATTGCATAGGATATTTATAAGTACTTCCATTAGTATTTTTATGTGTTTTAGAAAAATAATCTGAAAAATATGTATTTATACCAGCTTTAGCTCCTATATATACATTAAAATTATCTAATTTCTTTTCTATTTTAGTAGTTACAAATGGATTTATATATACACCATCAAAATAAAGTTCATCTATATTATTAGTTATATTTTTTATAGAAACTTCTAAATCTTTTGCTTCTTCTTTTTGTGAAGGATCATTTTTTATTTCTTCTAATCTTTGTTTAAATTTCACCAATGTATTACGAGCTTCCGTTATATAACCTTTTCTCTCTTTAACATCTGTAACTTTAAAATATCCTCCATTTAATCCAAGTCCAATATCAAAATTTAAATCTTTAACTACTTCCATTTTTTTATAAGCTTCAATATCTAAACCTAAATTATATTTTTTACCATAATTATCTAAATCATGAACTATTTCATTGTTCTCTCTTATATTTCTACTGACTTTAACTGGCATTACTCCAGTTCCACCATTAAATTCGAATTTAATCTCTAATTTATCATTTGCAAAAGAAATTATACCTAAATATAACAATAATAATATTTTATTTTTTAACACTGCTTCCTCCTATTTTTTTCTTAATTATAGCATAATTGTAGTTTTAAAAACAACATAAAAAAACACCTAGAGTTTTCTAGGTGTTTAAAATAGTATTTAGAATGCAGGAACTACTTCTCCATCATATTTTTCTTCTATGAATTTTTTAACTTTATCAGATTGTAAAGCTTTAACTAATTTTTTTACTCTCTCATCATTTTCATTACCTTTTAATACAGTAATAATATTTGCATAAGGTGAATCTTTTCCTTCAACAAAGACTACTTTATCCTTAGTTATTCCACCAGCTAAAGCATTATTAGTATTAATAATAGCTAATGCTACTTCCGATAATCTTGGTGATATTTGTTCTGAATTAAGAGCAGTTAATTTTAAATTTTTTGGATTTTCTACTATATCACTGATATCAGAATCAAGTTTTGTTTTATCCTTTAATTTAATAATTCCTTCAGCATCAAGTAATATTAAAGCTCTTCCACGATTAGTTGGATCATTTGGTATTAAAACTTCATCACCATCTTTTAATTCTTCTTTAGACTTAATAGTTGCTGAATATCCTTTTAATGGTTCAACATGTATAGCTCCTACACTTACCATTTCTATATTATTTTCTTTACCAAACTCATTCATATATGGTATATGTTGAAAGAAATTAGCATCTATACTTTTATCCTTTAATTGTAAATTTGGTTGAACATAATCATTAAAGACTACAATCTCTAAATCTACCCCTTCAGCTTTAAGATCATCTTTAACTAATTCTACAAGTTCTTGATGTGGAACTGGAGAAACCCCAATTATTAATTTCTGATTTTCAACAGGTTTTTCCTCAGACTTTGCTCCACATGATACTGCTATAACTGCAGTTACTAATCCTAATAATAGTTTTTTAAACATACTACTTACCTCTCTTTTCTTCTATTTTTTTTACAATTCTAGTTCCAATAAACTGTATTATTTGAACTAATATTATCAATAACAATGTTGATAAATACATTAATTTATAGTTACCTCTTTGAAATCCCTCAACTACTGCTAAATTCCCAAGACCTCCACCACCTATAATTCCAGCTATTGCAGAATAACCAACAAGTGAAATTATAGTTAAAGTTATACCATTTACTATGCTAGGTAGTGCTTCCGGAATGAGAACTTTAAGTATAATTTCATAAGTTGTAGCTCCCATAGATATGGCCGCTTCAATCAATCCATAATTAACTTCATTTAATGAATTTTCTATAATTCTAGCAACAAAAGGAGCAGATCCTATAGATAAAGGTATAACAAATGCCGTTGTTCCATATGATTTACCCACTATAATTCTTGATAAAGGTATAAGTAAAATAATAAGAACTACAAATGGTATAGATCTTGTAATATTAACTATAATTAAATCTATAATCTTATTTGCAATTTGATTTTCTTTTATACCTCCTTTTTTACTAATTGAAAGATAAATTCCTAACGGAACACCTATAATACTTGCTATAATTATTGAAAGTACTATCATATATATAGTTTCATATATCGACTTTATTATCATTAGTTTATAACCTCCACTTCTAATTTATGTTCTTTTAACCATTCTATAACCTCAGTTATTTCATCAGCTTCTATTTCTAATATTAAATGACCAACTTTAGTATCATTACTTAAAGTATCTATAGCTCCTCCAAGTATATTAATATCTATATTAAATTTACGCGTAAGAACAGATACATATG
>NZ_CDRRBS010000078.1:0-5279 GCF_977040545.1 Pseudostreptobacillus sp.
AGTTATTAATAATAAATCTGATAAAGTAATAGTAGAAATTCCTAAAAAAATAGATGACAAGAAAAAAGAAGATATACATAAAGAAATTATAGAAAATAAAGTTGAAAAAGAGAAAATAGAAAAAAAGAAGGAATCTCAAGAAAAACAAGTTATTAATAATAAATCTGATAAAGTAATAGTGGAAATTCCTAAAAAAATAGATGATAAGAAAAAAGAAAAAATAAATAACATTGTAAATTCAGAATCTATAAATATGGAAAATAAAGTAAATAATGTGACTGAAGAAAAAAAATCTATCCAACTTATAAATAAATTAACTAAGAGAGTTTCAAGTTCATCAGTTAATTTTACAAGTGAAGATGAAAAAATAATACAATATATATCAAGTATTGTAGTTGAAAATGAGGCACAAATAAAAGATAAAACTTTAGATAGCATAAATAGATTAAAACAAAAAGGTATAAATTTAACGACTAAAGAATTTTTAGCTTTAGCATATAAAAATATTAAAGATACTAGAGTTAATTCATATATATTAGCAGTAGCAAGAGTAATGAATAATGTAGAAAGAGGAAAAAAATGAGACTTGATAAATTTTTGAAAGTAACAAGAATAATTAAAAGGAGAACAATCGCAAATGAACTTTGTGATTTAGGAAGAGTAAAGGTAAATGGTGATGTAAAAAAAGCACTTTATTCAGTTAAAGATGGAGATCAATTAGAAATAAGATATTTTAATAGAATATTTAATGTAGATGTTTTAAAGTTACCTCCAGAATCATTAAGAAAAGATGATATATCTATGTATATTAATATATCTGAACAAAAAGAAGAAAATTAAAAAATGGATTGGCAAAAAGCCAATCCATTTTACATTATTTAACCTTAACATTACTTACATCATATTGTGTTCCAAATGTTGGGAACTTAATACCATCTACTTTATCTTTATTAGTTAAGAATATATTTTTCTTTTGGAATAAAGGTGCTATAGGTACATCTTTTGCAATTATTTCTTCTGCTTTCTTAAATGCTTCAAATCTCTTATTAGGATCATTTGTAGTTTTAGCTTCTTTAATTAAAGCATCATATTGAGGGTTTGAATATTTACCGTGATTATTACCAGAATTTGAAACAAATAAATCTAGGTAAGTCATAGGATCTAAATAATCAGCACTCCATCCTGCAAGAGCTATATCATAGTTTGCGTTATGCATTCTTTGTAATCTTTCTTTGAAAGCAATTAATTCAACATCAACTTCTATTCCTAAGTTTACTCTGAAGTTTTCTTGTAAAGTTTCTGCTATTTTCTTATTAAGTCCACCATCATTTACAATTATAGATATTTTAGGCATAGATTGTAATCCTAATTCTTTTAATCCTTCAGCTAATAATTGTTTAGCTTCATCTGGATTAAATTTAGCACCAAGTGTTCCAACTTGTTCTGTAAAGTCTTTACCATCAGTTCCGTTTATACCAACACCACTTGGAACAAAGTTATATACTGGCTTATTAATATTATTAAATAAAGATGAAACTATAGTTTCTTTATCAATAGCTTGTAATAAAGCTTTTCTTACTTTTGCATTTTTAAGTACATCATTAGTAGTGTTAAATGATAAATACCATACTTGAGCTGTATCAACTAAATCAACATTTTTATTATCTTTAAATTCTGGATATTGTTCCTGAGTAATTTCAAGAAGATCTACTTCATCATTTTTGAAAGCATTTAAAGCTGAAGCTGAATCTTTAATAAATTTAATTACTACTGTATCAATATCAATTTTGTCTTTATTGTAGTAATTAGGATTTTTTTCAAGTATCATTGAAGAATTGTGTTCCCAACTTTTAACAACATAAGCACCTGATGAAATTAGAGTATCTGCTTCAAGAGCATAAGTATCTCCTTTTTCTTCAACAAACTTTTGATTTACTGGATAGTATGTAGCAAATCCAAGTAATGTATCAAAGTAAGGTGTAGGATTTTCAAGAGTAACTTTTAATGTCTTTGCATCAATAACTTCTATTCCAACTTCATCACTACTAGCTTTTCCTGAATTAAATTTTTCTCCATTTTTAATTGGGAATAACATATATGCATATTCAGAAGCAACATTTGGATCAAGTGCTCTTAACCAAGCATATTTGAAATCATTAGCTGTTAAATCAGAACCATCAGACCATTTTAATCCATCTTTAAGATGAATAGTCCATTCTAAACCATCTTCACTTACTTCCCATTTTTCAGCAAGAGCAGGTTCTACAACTTTTGTTTCTGGATTAACTTTAGTTAATCCTTCATTTAAGAAAGATGAAATGGTACCAGCAACTTGACTTGTCATAAGTGTAGTATCCATCGTTGATCCTTCTTCATTTAAATTTATAACAATTTGTTTATTAGCTGAGCTAGAACCACAGCTAAAAATCACAAATGCCATCATAAAAGCGATTAATAATTTTTTCATTTAATTTCCTCCTATAATTTATCGTAATTTTTTTCTACATAATGATTATCATTTAATTTTATTAATCCTGAATTTTCTTCAATATTTTTTAATTCAGACATAGTACCTATTGGTGATCTTAAATATTTTTCATCCATAACAATTTTTTCAGATTTAACATATTCTGGATCAGGTATAGGAACAGCTGATATTAAAGACTTAGTATATATATGTTGTGGGTTATTATATACTTCATCAGGACTTCCAAGTTCTACAATTTTACCTCTAAACATTACAGCAACTCTATCTGATATATATTTAACCATTGATAAATCGTGTGCTATAAATATCATAGTTAATCCTTTTTCTTTTTGTAAATCTTTTAATAAGTTTACAACTTGTGCTTGAATTGAAACATCTAAGGCTGATATAGGTTCATCACAAATTAATATTTCAGGTTCAAGTGCAAGAGCACGAGCAATTCCTATTCTTTGTCTTTGCCCTCCACTAAATTCGTGTGGGAATCTGTTTATATGTTCCCTATTAAGTCCAACTAGTTCTAATAATTCATAAACTTTTTCTCTCATTTCATCACTATTTTTATACATTTTATGTATTACCATACCCTCAGATATTATTTCTCCTACTGTCATACGAGGATTAAGACTAGCTTGTGGATCTTGAAATATCATTTGAATTTTTTTTGTTAATTCTAAATTTGTAAAGTCTTCTATTTTTTTACCTTCAATAATTATTTCACCAAAATTTTTCTTGTACAAGTTTGCAAGCGTTCTTCCAAAAGTAGTTTTACCACTTCCAGATTCTCCAACAACAGATAAAACTTCACCTTTTTTTACATCTAATGTAACATCATCTACTGCTTTTAATACTTTATCTCCACCTAATGGGAAGTATTTTTTTAAATGTTTAATTTCTATATACATTATTTAGCCTCCCCTATATTTGCAAATTTTATACCTTTTTTACTTTTAGTTGTTTCAACTGTTTCACGTCTTCCATCAGGAAATGTTAGTGTTATAGTTCCATTAGGATTAAACTTCATATCAGGTGCACCATCTACATATATCCATGACTTAACAAAGTGTCCATTACCAAGATCAACCATAGGTGGTTTTTTTTCATAATCTATTTTCATAGAAAATTCAGATCTTGCTGCAAAAGGATCACCAACTGGTGGATTAAGTAGATTAGGTGGTGTTCCTGGTATAGAAAATAGTGCAGTATTAGAATCCATATCTAAATGAGGAAGTGATTTTAATAATCCCCAAGTATAAGGATGTTTAGCATCTTTGAATATTTGCTTAACAGGTGCTTCTTCTAATTTTTCACCAGCATACATTACAATTACTCTATCTGATGTTTCAGCAACAACTCCTAAATCGTGAGTTATAAGTATAACTGCGATGTTTAATTCTTTTTTCAATTTATTAATTAATTCAAGTATTTGTGCTTGAATTGTAACATCTAGTGCCGTAGTAGGCTCATCACATATCAATAGGTCTGGTTCACACGCAAGAGCTATAGCTATTACAACTCTTTGACGCATACCACCTGAAAATTGATGTGGATATTGATTAAATCTCTCTTCTGGTTTAGGTATACCAACTTTTTCAAGCATTTCCAAAGCTTTCTTTTTTGCTTCAGCTTTGCTTATTTTTTTATGTATTAATATACCTTCCATTATTTGATCTCCTATTTTCATAACAGGATTTAGTGAAGTCATAGGATCTTGAAATATCATACCTATTCTTCCACCTCTATATTCTCTCATTTCTTTTTCGCTTAATTTAAGTATATCAACACCATCAAATAATATTTCACCGCTTTTAAATTCAGCAGGAGGTGTTGGTAGAAGTCTCATAATACTTTGAACAGTAACTGATTTACCACTTCCAGATTCTCCAACTATTGCAAGAGTTTCACCTCTATTAACTTCAAAACTAATATCTCTTAAAGCTTTAACTTCACCTGCATAAGTATTAAAGGAAACACTTAAATTATTAACTTTTAATAAACTCATAATTTTCTCCTTTCCGTTAATCTCTTAATTTAGGATTTAGTGCATCTGACATAGCATCACCTATAATATTAAAAGATAAAGTAATTAATGATATAGCTATTGCTGGTATCAAGAACATATATGAATGTGTAGTAATTTCTTTAAATCCATCAGAAACTAAATTACCAAGAGAAGCTTGTGGGATAGGCACTCCAAGTCCTATAAAGCTTAAGAAAGCTTCTGAGAATATTATTGAAGGAATATCCATAGTAAGTCTAACTATTATTATACTTAAAGTATTAGGTAATAAATGTTTCTTTATTATCCACCAGAAATTAGCTCCTAAGGCATGAGATGCAAGTACATATTCATTTTCTTTAATTTTTAATACCTCACCTCTAACAAGTAGGGCATAACCTAACCATCTTGTAAGAGCTAAAGCTATAATTATTGTTTTTATACTATTTCCTAAAACAACCATTAATAATATTATGTATATCATTGACGGGATTGATAAAACGATTTCAATAATTCTAACCATTATAGTATCTATTATACCTCCAAAATATGCAGATATTGAACCATATATACTTCCGATGATTACACATATACTAGCAACTATTATGGAAAGTTGTAATGAAATTTTTATACCTTGTATAACTCTTGAATAAATATCTCTACCTAATGAATCAGTACCTAGATAATATCCTTTTGAAAATCCTTTTATAGGACTTAAAAATATTTCTTGTGTGTGCTGTTCGTAGTAGTTATATTTACTTAAAAATGAACCAAATAATCCAAAGAATAGATAGA
>NZ_CDRRBS010000079.1:0-5200 GCF_977040545.1 Pseudostreptobacillus sp.
CTTCATATATTTATCTAATAAAACCTAGAATGGATAAAATTGAAGTATTTGACTATAATAAAAACGAAAATATTTTAATAAATTTAGATCCTAAAAAATCTCCTAGTGATAACCTAAATTTATACTATAAAAAATATAGAAAAGGTAAAAAAACTTTAGAAGTTGCTAATGATAGAAAAATAAAAATATTAGAAGAACAAAAATATTTAGAAGAAACACTAAACTTTTTAAACAATGAAAATGAATATTTAGGTTTAGAAGAAATAGAAAATGAATTAGGTATTAAAACAAAAATAGATAAAAAAAATAAAAAAGTTAAAAAAAGAGAACTATTAAAATATATTTACAATGGTTATGAAATTTTTGTAGGTAGAAATCATACTGAAAATAATCATCTAACTTTTGAAAAAGCAAAAAATCATGATATATGGTTGCATGTAAGAGATATTCCTGGAAGTCATGTAATTATTATTACCAATAAAAATAAAGTGGATAATGATACAATATATTATGCAGCTCGTCTTGCTGCTCTTCATTCTAAAGGTGAAGGAAAAAAAATTGTTGATTACACAGAAAGAAATAATGTTAAGAGAACAAATAAATTCGGAAATGTAACTTTTAACAATTTTAAAAGCATAGAAGTATAAATATACTTCTATTTTTTATTTGACTTTTAATTAAAATTAGTTTATACTATTAACTAAATAGTTAATAGTATTAACAGAAGGAGATTGTATGGATATAAATTATAAAGATTTTAATAAATCTTGGATGAATTTAGATAAAAATCTAAATAGATATTTTAAACAAAAAAAATTAAAATTAAATAAATTAGATTTTAGAATTTTAAATATTTTAAAGGAAAATGAATACATTTCTGCCAATGAAATAGCTAAAAGTCTTGATCTTTCTCGTCCAAGAATAACTGTTTCAATTAATGAATTATCTAATAAAGGTTTCATAGAAATTAATAAAGATAAAAATGATAAAAGAAAATATAATATTAATATAACAAATAAAGGTGATGAATATTTAAGTAAACAATATAAATTTTTTAATGATTTCTTTGAAAAAATATGGAATAATTTTGATGAAATTGAAAAATTAGAATTACTAAAACTAATTGATAAAACAAATTCTATCGTAGTAAAAACAATAAAGGAGGATGAAAATGAACATATTTAAATATATGAAAAAATATATATTTTTTATTTTTTTAATAGTAATTATATATATTTTTAGAGCATATTCTGAATTACAATTACCTGGATATACAAGTAATTTAATAAATACCGGAATACAACAAAACGGTATAGAAAACTCTATATCTAATATATATAGTAAAGAAACTTATGAAAAATTAAAACAATTTATGACTGATGATGAAATAACTATACTAAATAATAGTTATGAATTAAAAGATAATAGATATGAGGTTAAAAAATTAAGTAAAGATGAAATAAATAGGTTAAACCCTATACTTGAAGATATAAGTACAACTATTAGTTTCCTTGATAAATTTAATGTTAATTCAAATAATTTAGATAAAAAATCTGCATTATCTCAAAGAGAACTTGTAATGAAAAAATTATCTAAAAATGCTGATATGTATAAAAAGACAATAGGAGCTAATTTTGTTAAAACAGAATATGAAAAAAATAATATAAACATTGATAAAATTAGAAATAAATATATTTTATCAATAGGTTATAAAATGTTAGTATATACATTAATAGGTGCAATTTCTAGTATACTAGGAAGTTTTATTGCAAGTTTTATAGCTTCAAAAATAGGTTCTAATTTAAGAAATAGTTTATATAAAAAAATATTAAATTTTTCTAAAGAAGATATGTCTAATTTCTCAACTGCTTCACTAATAACTCGTAGTACAAATGATATCCAACAAATACAATTAACTACAAACATGATATTAATACTTGCTATATACTCTCCTATTATGGCTTTTATAGGAATAAATAAAATATTAAATATTAATTCAAATATGTCATGGATAGTTGCACTAAGTATTGGAGTTCTTTTAATGGTAATAGCAATACTTATTACATTAGTTTTACCCAAATTTAAAATATCTCAAAAACTTATAGATAAAATTAATTTAATAAGTCGTGAATTAATAACTGGTGTTCCTGTAATAAGAGTATTCACAAGAGAAAATTATGAAGAAAATAGATTTAATATAGAAAATATTAAATTATATAACAATCAAGTTTTCATAAATAGAACTATTTCAATATTCTTCCCTGCTATTATGATTATAATGAATGCTACAAGTATTATAATATCATGGTTTGGTGCTAAAAAAATTGATTTAGGTGTACTTCAAGTAGGAGATCTTATAGCATTTATATCTTATGCTATGTTTATAATCATGTCATTTTTATTATTAGTTATGGTTATGATGATGTTTCCTCGTGCTTTAGTAGCTTCTAATCGTGTTGAAGAAGTTCTAAATCAAGAAATAACAATATCAGATAGTAACAATCCTGTTAATATTGATACAAAAAATATAAAAGGTAAGTTAGAATTTAAAAATGTAAACTTTTATTTCAAAGATGCTCAAGAATTAGTACTTAAAAACATATCATTTACAGTAAATTCTGGAGAAACTGTCGCAATTATAGGGAGTACTGGTAGTGGAAAATCTACTATAATAAATCTTATAGAAAGATTCTTTGATACTAAAGAGGGAGAAATATTGATAGATGATATAAATATAAAAGATATGAAACTTGAAGATTTAAGAAACATATTAGGATATATTCCACAAAAAGGTTCTCTTTTTAAAGGAAATATATCATCAAATATAAAATATGATAATACATATATATCTGATGAATCTATGATTAAAGCAGCTGATATTTCACAATCTTTGAGTTTTATATCTGAAAAAGAAAAAGGATTTGAAAGTGATGTATCTCAAGGAGGAAATAATCTATCAGGAGGTCAAAAACAAAGAATATCTATAGCTAGAGCTTTAGCAAAAAATCCTAAAATAGTGTTATTTGATGACAGCTTCTCAGCACTAGATCCTAAAACTGATTTAATAATTCGTAATAAAATAAAAGAAAATATGAAAGATAGCACTAAAATTATAGTAGCACAACGTATATCTACTATACTTGACGCTGATAAAATTATAGTTCTTGATGAAGGAGAAATAATAGGAATAGGTAAACATGAGGAACTTATAAAAAATTGTGATACTTACATACAAATAGCTAAAAGTCAACTTAACATAGGGGAGGTAGATTAAAATGAAAAAAACAAAAGATTTCAAAGGAACTCTTAAAAGAGTAATATTACAAATTTTTAAAGAATATACTTTAGAATCTATTTTAATTATTATCTTTTCCATACTTAGTACTATATTTAGCATTTACGGTCCTAAAATTTTAGGTAAAGCTACTACCGAAATTTTTAAAGGAATCATAAATAAAATAACACAAAATGGCTCTATAGATTTTTATAAAATAAAACAAATATTAATATTAACCTTAATATTATACATTTTTGCTACTTTATTTAGTTTTTTACAAGGTTGGATAATGAGTAATGTTTCTCAAAAAATGACATATAAACTTAGAAAAAATATAAGTAAAAAAATAAACACTTTACCAATGGGTTATTTTGAACAAAAACAAGTAGGTGAAATCCTATCTACCATAACAAATGATGTTGATACTTTTGGTCAATCACTTAATCAAAGTTTTTCACAAATAATAACTAGTGTTATTTCTATAATAGGTATAATAATTATAATGTTTTCTATAAATATCCCTATGACACTCGTAACACTTTGTATTATACCTCTTTCTGGGATTTTACTTGGTTCTCTTACAAAATTTAGTCAAAAATATTTTATAGAACAACAAGAATTTCTAGCTCAAGTTAATGCTGATGTTGAAGAAAGCTATAATAATCAAAGTATTATAACTGCATTCAATCATATAGATAAAAATATAGAAACTTTTAAAATTAAAGACAAAAAACTTGCAACTGTATTTTGGAAATCACAATTTATATCAGGGCTTATGTTTCCTATAGTTAACTTTATAAATAACATAGTATATATAGGTATAGTGTTTTTAGGATCTATACTTGTTGCAAACGGTAGTATCCAAATAGGTGATATTCAAGCATTTATCCAATATATTAGAAACTTTACCCATCCACTAGGACAAATTGCTCAAATTATGGCTACGGTTCAAAATATGATAGCTTCTATAGAAAGAATATATGAATTTTTAGATAGTGAAGATGAAAAAATAATTGAAAATCCAATAAAAATAAAAGAAATGAAATCTAATGTAAATTTTGAAAATGTTAAATTTGGATATACAAAAGATAAAATTGTAATTAATGATTTTAATTCTAATATAGAAAGTGGAAAAATGATTGCCATTGTTGGACCAACTGGTGCTGGTAAAACTACTATAGTAAAACTATTAATGAGATTTTATGAATTAAATGGTGGACGTATACTAATAGATGGTAACGATATATCTCAAATTGATAAACACGACTTAAGAAAATATTTTACTATGGTCTTACAAGATACTTGGTTATTTAATGGAACTATAATGGAAAATTTACGTTATGGTAAACTAAATGCTACAGATGAAGAAGTAATAAATGCCGCAAAACTTGCTCAAGTACATCATTTTATAGAAACTCTACCTGGAGGATATAATATGATACTTAGCGAAGACTCTTCTAATATTTCACAAGGTCAAAGACAATTACTTACTATAGCTCGTGCATTATTGGCAGATAAACCTATCCTTATATTAGATGAAGCAACTTCAAGCGTTGATACAAGAACTGAAGTTTTAATACAAGAAGCTATGAATAAATTAATGAAAGGAAAAACAACTTTTGTTATTGCACACAGACTTTCTACAATAATAAACAGTGACAAGATAGTTGTTATTCAGCAGGGGGAAATTAAGGAAGTGGGAAGCCACGAAGAGTTACTTGATAAAGATGGTATATACAAATCGTTATACAATAAAAGTTTTAAAAATTAAAAATTCAGGAGGAAAATAGATGAAAAATGCAAAAAAGATATTATTATTTCTAGGGGCAATCTCACTGGTTGCATTTGGAAGTTTTAACATGACAGGAAATAAGTCAAATAAAAGTACAGTTGCTGAAAGCAAAGAAACAGAAACTGATAAAA
>NZ_CDRRBS010000080.1:0-5177 GCF_977040545.1 Pseudostreptobacillus sp.
ATAGTTTGTTTTTCTTGAGATTCCCTCTTTTTTTCTATTATTTTCTCTTTTTCACTTTTATTTTCTATAACCTTATATTTCACATTATCATTAAAAGTAATATAATTTTTATCTTTTAAATATGAGTCTATATTACTACATGAAATTATAGAAAATAATAATCCAATTAATATTATTTTTTTCATTTTATTATCTCCTTTCGATTAAATATTATCATATTTAATCTCTATCTTCAACTTTACATTTTGTATCTTATAAATTAAATATATTTTTTAACTTCCCATTTTTTCTTACCTTTTTTACTTTCACCTATTTCTGTTTGAAGTATAAACTTTCCATATTTTCTTATAGTAATTATCATACCACTTTCAATTTTTTCATTCTTATTTTTGCATACATCATAATCTATTTGAACTAAACCACTTTCAATATATTCCACACTTTTAGATCTACTAAGATTTGTAATTTCTGAAACTAATACATCTAATCTATTAGATGCTATAGTTACATTAAAACTTGAAAATTTATACTCAAATGACCTTTCTTCAACTTTATTTATTATACATTTATTTTTACCTATCTCTAATAAATTATTCTCTATATATTCACTTATACTACTCGATACAAATACAAATGCTATTCCTTCTTCTATAAAAATATCCCCTATAAATTCCCTTTTAATATTCAATGACATTATTGAACCCAAAAAATCCTTATGAGTATATTCTTTAAACTTATTATCCACTTTTATTTTTAAAATATCATATTCAAATACAGGGTTAGAGTCTTTAGGATAAAAACAAATTTGTTTTCTATCATATCCTCTCATTTCTACTTTAATTCCAAAATATTCACTACTTATTTTCTTCCATATATTAGGTGTTAAAAATATTTCAGTATTAGCTACTACACCGTATTCTAAACATATATTAAGTGTATTATATACCCTACTTGCTAAATCTTTATCTATAAATTGTTTTAAAAATTCTTCCTTATTCACATTACCTCCTATATCTTATTATATACCATTTTTCAAAATACTAAAACAATTTATTTTATAACTTGTTTTTTTTTAATTATAACTATATACTATTATTAAGAAATATGTAGGAGGTATAAAATGAAAAAATTATTATTATTAACTATTATTGTAAATTTTGGCTTTATTTCAAACGCTGAAACAATTTCTGAAATTCAAGGAACATCTATAACTTCTAAAATGGAAAATAAGGAAGTAAAAGATGTTATAGGTGTTGTAACTTTAGTTAAAGATGGTAAAGGGTTCTTTATTCAATCTATAAAATCTGATAAAAATTCTAAAACTTCAGAAGGTATATATATTGAAAATAAGATAAAAGCAGATGTAAAAGTTGGTGAATTAGTTAAAATTGATGGTGTAGTCAAAGAAACATATATGAGTAGAATTGATAAAAGTCAACTAACTAATACTGCTATAGATGCAAGTAAAATTGAATTACTAGATTTAAATAACACTTACAGTATAAAACCTATTGTTATTTCAGGTAAAGATACGCCTAGAACTGTTCATAACGGTGATTTCAATAATTTAAATACTAAAACAAATGCAATGGATTATTATGAATCTTTAGAAGGTATGGTAGTTCGCATACCAAAACCACTAATAACAGGTTTTAAAGAAAAATATGGTGATATTTGGGTAGTTCCTAACTTAGGAAAATATGCAGAAACTAGAAGTAAAAATGGTGGTGTGGTTTATAACAACTATAAATATGAACAAACACAAAGAATAACTATCACTACAACTCCTTGGAAATTAACTAAAAATTCTAAATTTATAGATGGAATTACTCCTAATCCTGGAGATACTTTTAAAGGGGATATAGTTGGTGTCTTGTATTATGATAATGCTGAATATAGAATTTTACCTATAAATGATTTTCCAGGAATACAAGATAGTAAAACTGCTCCTGAAAAAAATAAATTTAAATATGACAGTAAAAAATTAAATGTAGTTTCATATAATATAGAAAACTTTTCTCATGTAGATGCTCCAGATAGAGTAATTGAACTTGCAAGACAAGTTAAAGAAGAATTACAAACTCCTGATATACTAGGACTAATAGAGGTAGGAGATGATGATGGTCATAAAGCTACTACTTTAGTTGAAGCTACTGAAAATGTTAATGCTATTGTAAATGAAATAAAAAAACAAACAGGTTTAGAATATGGTATAATGACTGTTGCTCCAGAACACGGTAAAGATGGTGGATGGGTTGATATGCATATACGTAATGTAATACTTTATAGAAAAGATAGATTAAATCCTGTTAAATTTAATCAAGGTGATTCAAAAATAGATACACAAATAATGAAAGAAAATGGAAAAACATATATGAGTTATAATCCAGGTAGAATAGGTAATAATGATCCTGTATGGAAAGATGTAAGAAAACCTGTAATAGCTCAATTTGAATTTCAAGGAAAAAATATATTTGTTATAGCAAACCATTTAAAATCTAAGAGAGCTGATCATAAAATATACGGAAGTAACCAACCTGTAGTTCGTGCATCTGAAGAAATAAGAAATCCTGAAGCTGTAAGAATAAATGAATTTGCTAAAGAAATATTAAAAAATGATCCAAACGCAACTATAATATCACTTGGAGATATGAATGACTTTGAATTTTCAAATACTATAAAATTAATGTCTAAAGATATATTAATAGATACTATTTCAGAACTTCCTAAAAGTGAAAGATCTACTTATATATATCAAGGAAATGCTCAAACTTTAGATAATATTTTAATAAATAAAAAATATAAAGGAAAAGTAAATGTAGATGTTATAAGAAGAAATTCAGAATTTACATTATCACAAGGATCATTTAGTGATCACGATCCAATGTTTATTCAATTTACAATCAAATAAAATATGGGTTCTATTAAGAACCCTTTTTATATATAGCAGAAAAGGGAATCTATATTCCCTTTTCCTTCGTTCTAACATATTATTTTTATATTTCGTAAGCTTTTATAGTTTCACCATCTACTAATTTAACAATTGCTTTTTTATAAGCCGGTGTTTTGTAAACAGTCATTCTAGATCTAGCTGTTGTAGGCTTCATATTTAATGTATTAACTGATTTAACTTTTACATCAAATAATTTTTCTACTGCTTCTTTTATTTGTAATTTATTTGCTTTTCTATCAACTATAAATACATATTCATTAGAATCTAATAAAATTCTTGATTTTTCTGTATTTAATACTGGTTTTTTGATTATGTCAAATATTGTCATTATCCAAGCACCTCCTCGATAGTGGCAAGAGCTTCTTTAGTTATTACAACTTTATTGTATTTTAATAAAGCATATACTGATAACTCTCTTGGATCTAATATTTCAGTTTTTTCAATATTTCTAACTGATAAGTATAAGTTCCAATCTGCTTCTTCTAAATAATCATTAACTACGAATAATTTTTTATCATTTAAAATATTAACTTTTTCTGTAAATGAAACAAATGTTTTTGTTTTAGGTACTTCTAATGTAAAGTCATCTAAAACTACTACATCTCCATTTTGAATTCTTGCAGCTAAAGCTGATCTTAAAGCTAGTTTTCTAACTTTTTTATTTACTTTCTTATCATAATTTCTTGGTTTAGGTCCATGAACAACTCCTCCACCTACCATGTGAGGTGCTCTAGTTGATCCTTGTCTAGCACGACCTGTTCCTTTTTGTCTGAAAGGTTTTCTTCCTCCTCCAGAAACTTCTCCTCTACTCTTTGTTGATGCAGTTCCTGCTCTACTTGCTGCAAGTTCAGCAGTTAAAACTTCATGCATAACATATTTATTAGGTTCTAATCCAAAGATTTCGTTAACTTTAACTTGACCTTTTTCTTCACCATTTAAATTATATACTTTTAAATTAAAATCTGACATTTTTGCCTCCTCTCTCTATATTAGTATTTCTTCACTGATTTTTTGATAACTAAATAACCATTTTTAGGACCTGGTACTGCACCTTTAACTAATAATAAGTTATTTTCTACATCAAACTTAACAACTTTAAGATTTTGAACTGTTACATTTTCATTTCCTAATCTTCCAGCCATTTTCTTACCTTTTGGTACATTTGAGTTTGATGCAGCTCCTCCTGCATTTGACCCTCCAAGTCTATGGTTTCTTGAAACCCCGTGAGTTGCTCTGTTTCCACCGAAGTTATGTCTCTTCATAACACCTGCAGTCCCTTTACCTTTTGAGATTCCTTGAATATCAACAAATTCAATTCCTTCTAATACATCAACTTTTAATTCTTGTCCTAAAGTAAATCCTTCAACTGAATCTAATCTGAACTCTTTTAAGAATTTTTTAGCTGTGATTCCGGCTTTTTTGAAAACACCCATTTCTGGTTTATTTACTAATTTTTCTCTTTTTTCATCATAAGCTAATGTTACTGAAGTATATCCTTCTTTATCTTCTGTTTTAGTTTGAACAACAAAATTTGGTCCAGCTTCAATAACAGTAACTGGTATTAATTTTTCATTTTCAAAAATTTGTGTCATTCCGATTTTTTTACCTAATATCATTTTTAATATCCTCCTTAATATATTGGTTGATATAGTCTCTCATATACCAACTTGTATCAAAGCACTATTGCTTTATTTCAATTGAAACACCAGCAGGTAAGCTAAGTGAGCTTAATGCCTTTAAAATATCATTATTTGATTCTTTAATTTCAATGAATCTTCTGTGTATTCTCATTTCAAATTGTTCTCTTGAATCTTTATTAACATGTACTGATCTTAAAACTGTATACTTTTTAGTTTTAGTAGGTAAAGGCATAGGACCTGCTATTTTTGCCCCAGCCTTTTTAACTACTTCTACTATTTGTAATGAAGTTTGATCTAGTAGTTTGTTATCATAAGATTGAAGATAAATTCTTTTTAATTTAGTTTCCAAAATAAATCCTCCTCAATTTGTTTATTTACAGTTAATATTTATTATTCGTTAATATCTGCAACTACTCCTGATGCAACTGTTCTTCCACCTTCTCTTATTGAGAATCTTAATCCTTGTTCAATTGCTATTGGGTGTATTAATTCTACTGATACTGATATATTATCTCCAGGCATTACCATTTCTACTCCTTCTGGTAAGTGTACTTCTCCTGTTATATCTGTTGTTCTGAAGTAAA
>NZ_CDRRBS010000081.1:0-5052 GCF_977040545.1 Pseudostreptobacillus sp.
ATATAACCCACCTGCAGCAGCTTTGTCATTAGTTGGATGTGTTTTATCAACATCTTTAATGAAATTATATCCTAATTTACCAACTATAGCTAAAGGCGCATCTCCATTTTCTGCTTGTAATACATTTGCTTTAACTATTCCGTATACTGGAACACTGTGATATCTTCTATCAATTCCATCTTTTGCAAATCCATATCCGTAAGTACTATTATTGAAATTATATTCAACCCCAGCACCTAATTCAACTTTATATTGATTAAATGGGAAAATTTCTACATTTGCAACAAATCCTTTTTGTAAATCGTTAACGTTATCATTCTTACTGAAAAATTGGTCATTTTGAGCATATCTTCTAAATACATCATAACCACCTTTTAATTGCACTTCAACACTTGCAACCGCACTAAGTGATACCAATGCTGATACTAATAATAATGCTTTTTTCATTTTATCCTCCTATAATATTATCTTTTATATATATATTCAATATGATTATACTACATTTTTTATTTAAAGTCTAGTTTTTAGTAATAATTTTATATCTTATATTTTCAAATTTTCTAATCTTTAATATTTTTAATATCAATTTTAAGATTTTCATCAACAATATTCCCTTTATTTTTTTTCAAATAATCTTGAGAAAAATTTTTTGAAATTAAAATTTCTGTCATATTTTCTACTATATCAACTAACTTCAATTCAGATAAACCACTTTGCTTTATACCAAATATTTCTCCTGTATCACGTATTTTTAAATCCTCTTCTGCTATTTCAAAGCCATCATCTGTTTTTTCCATAATTTGTAATCTTTTTTGCGATATTTCATTTTTGGTATTTGAAACTAAAAAACAATATGCTTGCATAGAACTTCTTCCAACTCTTCCTCTTAATTGATGTAATGAAGATAATCCAAATCTTTCAGCACTTAAAATTATTATTATAGTTGAATTAGGAACATTAACTCCTACTTCAACAACTGTAGTAGAAATCAATATGTCTATTTGATTACTTTTAAATTCTTCCATAACTTTATCTTTATCTTTAGAATTTAACTTGCCATGTAAAAGTCCTATTGTATATTGTGGAAACTTTTCCTTATATTCTTCAAATGTTGCTTCAGCTGATGATAAATTTAACTTATCACTATCAGATATTAAAGGAGAAACTACATATATTTGTCTTCCTTCTTTTATTTTATCATCTATAAATTCATACATCTTTTTTTCTTCATTTTTATTTTTTATCCATTTAGTTTTTATAGATTTTCTACCCATAGGTTTAGTTTTTATAACCGAAACATCTAAATCACCATAAATTGTAAGTGCTAAAGATCTTGGAATAGGCGTTGCACTCATAACTATTAAATTAGCATATATACCTTTATCTCTTATTTTATTTCTTTGCTCAACTCCAAACTTATGTTGCTCATCAATAACAATCAAACCTAGTTTTTTAAATTCTAAATTATCTTCTATAAGAGAATGTGTTCCAATCAATATATCTATATCTCCATTTTTTAGTTCACTATATATTTTATCTTTATACTTACCTTTAACACTTCCAGTAAGTAATTCTACTTTTATACCATATTTAGAAAATTCTTCACAGACTTCTAAATAATGTTGTCTTGCTAATATTTCAGTTGGAGCCATTATAACTCCTTGATATGAATTTTCTGCCATATATAACAACATTACTAACGCAACAATAGTCTTACCACTTCCCACATCTCCTTGAAGTAATCTATTAATAATCTTACCTTCATTTAATTCTTTATGTATATCAGATATAACTTTTTTTTGATCTTTTGTTAACTCAAAAGGTAGATTTTTAACATATTCTTTTACATACTTCTTATTATCATTTAAAAAATACATATTACTATTTTTCATATTTTCAGAATATCTATTTTTTAAAATTTTGGTTTCAAGTATAAGGGCTTCTTCAAATATAAATCTTTTTTTTGCCTCAAGGTATTCTTTATCATATTTAGGTTTATGCATATTAATAATAGCTTGTTTCCTATCCATTAATTTATTATCTAATATAAAACTCTTTGGTAAATTTTCTTCAAAAAGAAATAAGTATTTATTTATACATTCTTCTATAATACCTATTAAAAATTTTTGTGTAATACCTGAAGTTAATGGATATATAGGTTCTTTCTTGTCAACTTCATTTACCTTAACACTTCTACTATTTAATTTTATATAAGACGGATTAACCATTTGTAATGCTCTTTTTTTTCTTACCTTAGACGTCACTTGTATATTATCATTAAGAAATATAGTTTTTGATATATAGGGTGCATTAAACCATACAACTTCTAAAAAATCATTATTTTCATCTTTAATTAATGCCTTTATCATTTTTCTTGCATTAAATATATTTACTTTTAAATCAACAACTATCCCTCTAACTATAGCATTTTCTCCATCTTTAAGATCAGATATTTTTTTTAATTTAGCTGTATTCTCATAAGCTCTAGGAAAAAAATAAATTAAATCTTTAAGAGTATATATACCAAGTTTTTTTAATGAATTTATCTTAGTTTTATATCCTTTATTACTACCTAAGGTTTTAAAATTAAAACTTTCTATTTGATCGTATACTTTATTATACATCTATTTCTCCAATAAATATGCTTTCAATAGCTGAAATGCTTTTGCTCTATGACTTATTTTATTCTTCTCTTCTAAAGAAACTTCAGCAAAACCTTTTTGTAATTCATACGAGAAAAATATAGGATCATAGCCATGCCCATTAACACCCTTCAATTCCTTTAATATTTCTCCATCACACTTTCCTTTAAAATGTTTAACAACTCCATTTTCTGGATAATATATAGTAATTACTGAAATAAAATGTGCCTTTCTATTACCCTTTTTTGAATCAACAAGTTTTATCATTTTTTCACATTTTTCAACATAATTCTTACATTCTGGAAAATATCTTGCACTAAATATTCCAGGTTCTCCATTCAAATCATCTATACACAATCCTGAATCATCTGCAATAGTAGGTAGTCCTGAAATATCACCTATTGTTCTAGCTTTTATCAATGAATTTTCTTCAAATGTTTTTCCATCTTCAATAATTTCACCATTGAAAAATTCTTCTTCAGAAACAATCTCTAATCCTATTTCTGAAAATAATTTTTTAAATTCTTCTAATTTTCCTTTATTTTTAGTTGCTAACACATACTTCATTTATCCTCCTAAAATTAAAACCAAACTATTTAAGCTTGGTTTTAATAACTTCATATACTACTGAATAACTATAACCTCTTGATAATAACTTTCTAAAAAGTTTCTCAATAGGTATATCATTATTTTTTTCTATAATCTCTTTTATTTTTTTCTTTTCTTCACAATAAAACTCTTCTGAAAATTTAGAAAATATATCATTTATTACATCAATAGACACACCCTTATATATAAGATATTTTTTAACTTTATTTTCTCCTTTATTCATATTATATTTAATATAAGAATTAGCATATTCATAATCATCTATCAACTGCATATCTTTTAATTTTTTTACCACATCATCAATTATATAAAAATTCTTTTTATCATATTTTTCTTTAAGCTTATTTTTCAACTCAAATTCAGTTCTACTTTTTAACCCTAATATGTATAAAGCTTTATATTTCATAGATTCAAAAATTAATTCATAATATATATCAGTAATATCCATATCGACAGTTAAAGAATACATATATATAATATCTTTAGATATATCAATAATTTCATTTTCTAAATAAATTTTATTCTTCGCTAATTTCAATATTTTCATCTTCGATTATTGTATCCTCAACAGTTACACTCTCTTTTTGATCAGCTTTTATTGATTCTAATACTTTTGCTTCTATTTCAGCAAATAACTCTTTATTTTCAGACAACATTTTTTCTACATTTACTTTTCCTTGTCCTAGTCTTTCATCCCCAAAACTAAACCAAGCACCACTTTTTCTACATATTTCTCTTTCTAACGCTATATCT
This sequence comes from Pseudostreptobacillus sp., assembly GCF_977040545.1. NCBI lineage: Bacteria > Fusobacteriati > Fusobacteriota > Fusobacteriia > Fusobacteriales > Leptotrichiaceae > Pseudostreptobacillus > Pseudostreptobacillus sp. The sequence goes on from NZ_CDRRBS010000081.1 coordinate 4,005, forward strand.
AAAACTTCAGTAATATGTGAAATACCTTTTCCATACATTATAGCAAACTTAACCTCTTTATGAGGAGGAGCAACCTTATTTTTAGTGATTTTAGCTAAGGTTTCATTCCCAATTACTTCATCTCCTTGTTTTATACTTCCAATTCTTTTAATTTCCATTCTAACCGAAGAAAAGAATTTAAGTGCACGTCCTCCAGAAGTTGTAGTTTGAACCCCAGGTGTAAAAGAAAAACCACCAATTTTTTCTCTTATTTGATTGATAAATACTAATACAGTATCAGATTTAGAAACACTACCTGTTATTTTTCTCAAACCTTTAGACATCAATCTTGCTTGAAGTCCCATTTGTTGATCTCCCATTTCACCTTCAATTTCTTGTTTTGGTACTAAAGCAGCTACTGAATCTACAATAACTACATCAAGAGCTCCACTTCTTACTAAATGATCTGCAATTTCTAATGCTTGTTCTCCTGTATCAGGTTGTGATATTAATAATTCATCTATATTGACACCTAATGCTTTAGCATAAATAGGATCTAGAGCATGTTCTGCATCAATAAAAGCAGCTAAACCACCTTTTTTTTGTGCTTCTGCTATGATGTGCAAAGCAATTGTTGTTTTACCAGAAGACTCTGCACCATATATCTCAACTATTCTACCTCTAGGAACACCTCCAATTCCAAGTGCAATATCGATTCCAATAGAACCAGTAGATATTGCCTTAACATCAAGTTTTCTATTTTCACCAAGCTTCATAATAGCACCTTCACCATACGATTTACGTATATTAGATAATGCCATTTCTAAAGATTTACTCTTTTCAGCTTCAAGATCAATTTCCTTTTTTTTAGCCATATAGCCCCCTTCATTTTAATTTTTATTTAATTAATTTTATCATTTTAAAAGTTAAAAGTCAATGTTATTTTTTTATAACACTATAATTAAAAAAAGAGTTTGGCAACTACCTATCTTCCCAATTACTTAGTATTTTCGGCGTACACAGACTTAACTGCCAGGTTCGAAATGTTACTGGGTGTATCCCTGTGGCT
>NZ_CDRRBS010000082.1:0-4920 GCF_977040545.1 Pseudostreptobacillus sp.
ATTTTCATTTAATCTTTTTTCTAATATATCTATATGAAAATTACGTATATCAATCTCATTACCTTGTAATTTAATACCATAATAAGGCTTTCTTTCAAGAAATAAGTTATAGTTTTCAAGTAATTCTGATACTTTTTTTAAATCTTGTGATAAAGTTTTTGAGCTAGTATATATTTCTTCACTAACATCAAATAACTTAATATATCTATCTTCAGAAATTAATTTATTAATCAAATAAATTAATCTATCATTTGCACTATTTGGTATTTTTTTTACTTCATTATGAAATAATTCATTTTCAGAAATATTATTATCTTTTAATAAATACCCAAATCTTGGTTTAGATTCTATTTCAACATTCTTTTTAATCAATATTTCTGATAATATCTTTATATATTTTCTACACGTTCTATCAGATATATTTAAAATATCAGCTAATTCTAAAGATGTGTGGTATTTACCATCTTTTAATATTCTAAAAATTCTAACAACTAAATTCTCCATTATATGCTCCTTAATATAGAATACCTTGAAAAAAGTTTTTTTCAATAACAACTTTTTCCACATATATACGGAAAGTTCCTTCCTTTTTAAAATTTTATTCCATAAAAACATAAATGTTATAGTCCTTGAACTATAACATTTAATATGGTGTTTATTTTAATTTATTTAAAATTTCTTCCAATTTTTTCTCTAAATCATTTATTCTTTTATCTTTTTCTTTACTTTCTTTTTCTAATTGATTAAGTCTTGCTAGCTCTTTATTTAACTTAACTTTTTCTTCATCATTTACATCAAATGTATAAGCTATACCTAAACCAAGACCCAAATTTCCTTTATTATTCAAACTTAAACTCGCTTTATAATTCACAAAGTCTTTATTACTCATAATACCTACAGCCAATGAATGATTTCCCATATATGTTCCATAACCAGCAGCTATACTAAATTTTGCTTTTGTTGAAAATGGTAAATTTGCCATAGCTATCGCATTTGAAATTCCAGAATAACTCTTATTTTCTATTTCTTTCATCTTTTCATTACTTGAAGTATTAGAAATTTTCTTTTCAAGCTCCTCAATATTTTTTGTGTTTGTTGCTATTTTACCTTCAACGCTACTTAAATCTGTATTTATAGTATATGTAGTTGTTCCATCTTTTTTAACTGTATCTAAAGTTACACCAGTTCCAGCTTTTATTACTACATTTTCTAATTTTTCTATTTTCTTCTTCAACAACAAGATCACTTACCATTCCTTGAATAACAGATAAGTTTTTTGTATGTTCAAGAGTTTTTTCATTTCATTAGTATAAGAAACTTTATCTACTTGAGCTCTTAAAGATCTTACTGCCGGATCTTTTTTGTGTTCAAAATTCTTATTTGAATAAAAGTTTTATCTATATTTCTTCCCATTTCTCCACCAAGAGCATCTATTTCTCTTGCTAGATGTGATTTTGCTGGACCACCTAATGATGGGTTACAAGACATTACTCCAATATTATCTAATGATATTGTAAATATTGCTGTTTTCATTCCCATTCTTGCTGAAGCTAATGCAGATTCACAACCAGAATGTCCTGCTCCAACTACTATAACATTAAATTATTGCATCTTTCCCCCTAAATCAATTTATTAAATGACTCAACTGTTTTTTTATCAGTTATAATCACTAATATATCTCCTTCTTCTATTACAACATTTGCAGTTGGATTATATAAAAATTCTCCTTTATCTTTTTTTATTCCAACTATATTTATGTTATATTTATTTCTAATATCTAATTTTATAAGAGTATTATTCCAAAATATACTTGGTGCCTTTACTTCCACTAATACAAAATTATCATTAAATTTTAAATGTTCTATTATTCCTGTATTCATTGTCAGCTCAGCTATTCTTTTTCCCATATGTTCTTCCGGATAAACTATCTCTGTTGCTCCAACTTTTGTAAGAACCTTTCCGTGATTTTTATTAATAGCCTTTGCTATGATTTTATTTATTTCTAATTCTTTTAAATTAAGTGCTATCATAACACTTGCTTCTATATCTCCAATACAAATAAAGGCCACATCAAAATTTTCAGCTCCAATATCTTTCAAAATTTTCACATCACTGGCATCACCAATTATAGCATTTTTTAGTATATTATTATTTATTTTATCCTGTACCAACTCCTCATTTATATCTATACCTAAAACATTTTCTCCAGCTTCATACAAAGTTTTAGCAACACTCGTTCCAAATCTTCCTAAGCCTATAACTAAATACTGTTTCATAAATTTCTCCTATTTATCCTATTAAAATATCTTCTTTTGGATACTTTATTAAACTTTTTTTATTATTTGTAAAAGCTAATGCAACTGTCATAGGCCCCAATCTCCCTATAAACATTGTAATAATTATTAAAAGTTTAGAAATTATCCCTAATTCTGCTGTTATTCCAAGACTCAAACCTGTTGTTGAAAAAGCTGATACAACTTCATATATCACTTTATCTATCGAAAAATTTTCTATTGATAATATAATTGTTACTATAATAATAACATAAAATACAGATATAACTACTATTGCTAATGCTTTATTCATCAATTCCCAATCTATTCTTCTCTTAAACACTTCAATATGCTCTTTTCTTTTTAAAATTCCAAGTGCATAGAATATTAAAATTCCAAATGTTGTTGTTTTTATTCCACCACCTGTTGAACCTGGAGAAGCTCCAATAAACATAAAGATATATGAAATAAAAATTGTTGCCGGTCTTATATTTGAAAGTGGCACTGTATTAAATCCTGCTGTTCTTAGTGTTACACTTTGAAAGAATGAATTTAAAACTTTATCAAAAAAATTCATATTTTTTAAAGTACTTGAATTAGTATATTCAAATCCCAAAAATAATATAGTTCCAATAAATAGTAAAAAAAATGTAACAATTAAAGCAAGTTTTGATGTCAAACTTAAATCTCTATTTTTTTTCTTTTTAACTATAAAAAGTGAATTTATTGTTACAAAACCTATACCTCCGAAAATAATTAGAAGAGATATGGTTAAACTAATTAACTTATCATATTTAAAATTTTCTAAATTGTTGGTAAACAAAGAAAATCCAGCGTTACAAAATGCTGATATCGAATGAAATAATCCATAAAAAATGGATACTTTTATTGAATAATATTTAGAAAATGCATAAGTTAAAATAAAAGCTCCCAATAACTCAATAATAAATACTATTAATAAAAGATGTTTTATAAAATTTGTAATACCTCCATTACTATTAGAATTTCTTTCCTCTTTTAAAAGTTCCCTTGTCTCAAAACTCATTTTTTTCCCAACTAATAAAAAAACTATTATTGAAACTGTCATAACTCCAAGTCCACCCAACTGTATAAAAAATAGAACTATTAATTGCCCTATCGGAGTAAATACTTGACTTACATCGACAACAGATAACCCTGTTACACAAATAGCTGAAACTATTGTAAACAAAGAATCTAACATACTAATATTCTGATTTTCTTTTAATGCGAAGGGTAATTTTAAAAGTATAGTTCCAATAAAGATCGCTATTAAAAAGCCTACTATCAATTTCCTATAAGGTGATAAAAGTTCCCATTTTTTTATTAAACCTAACTTTCTCATTTTTCCTCTCTTTCAAACTAGAATTAATCTACCAATGTATGCTTCATTAATTTTTCTTTAACTTCTCCAACAATATTTTCAGGCAATAATAATATTAAAATATCTCCTGCTATCATAACTATTCTACCCTTAGGTATTTTTTTATACTATTTCTAATAATAGAAATTACCAAAACATCTTCAGGTCATATTACTTTCGACATCATTTTTCCATCTATTAAAGACTCCACCATTATTACTATCTATGATAGCTGTAAAAGATACCTCTTTTCTTTTTCCAATATATGCACCAAGCCCTAAAGCTATTGAATATTCTGAATTTTCATATAACAAAGAATTTTTACCTATAGCAATACCTGAATCTCCATTTGCGATAGCAAAATCGCCAAGAGCAAAAGAATATTTACCTATAGACTCCGAACCATAACCAATAGATGCCGATCTTAAGCCAGTAGCACTAGAAAATAGTCCTAAAGTCATAGAAATTAAAAATAATGATAAATCCCTAAATTTAATTTTTGGTTTTTCGCCATTCAATCATATCCTTATTTTTATATATTCGTTTGTTAATAGTATATACCTAATATTGTTATTTTTCAATTAAATGTTTAAATTTCGTGTCCAGTTTGTTGGTACATGTTCTAAAACTTTACCTTGGAGACTATTATCAAGAATAAAAAAATACATTCTTATTTTGACACAATCTTATATTTTTATATTAACATTAACATATCTTCATCAGTTTTAACATCATACTCTTCAATTAAAGTAAAGATAATATTCTTTTTCCCTTCTGTTAATGGTTTTACTTTGTAAATTTCTTTTTTTTCATAAAAATAGCCTCCTACGATATTTTATATTCTATCATAGAAGACTATTCTTTTAAATATTTACAGATTTTTTTCACAGTCTCTTATTTTACAACTTATATATTTATTTTAATTTATTTAAAATTTCTTCCAATTTTTTCTCTAAATCATTTATTCTTTTATCTTTTTCTTTACTTTCTTTTTCTAATTGGTTAAGTCTTGCTAACTCTTTATTTAACTTAACTTTTTCTTCATCATTTACATCAAATGTATAAGCTATACCTAAACCAAGACCCAAATTTCCTTTATTATTCAAACTTAAACTCGCTTTATAATTCACAAAGTCTTTATTGCTCATAATACCTATAGCCAATGAATGATTTCCCATATATGTTCCATAACCAGCAGCTATACTAAATTTAGCTTTTGTTGAAAATGGTAAATTTGCCATAGCAATAGCATTTGAAATTCCAGAA
>NZ_CDRRBS010000083.1:0-4809 GCF_977040545.1 Pseudostreptobacillus sp.
AATGTATGGTGGTAATGGCATTTCAGCTAGTTCATCAAGTATTTCTTCAAATACACCATCATACTTAAATTCTAAAACTCTATTACCATCTTCTTTTATTTCTAATAATTTAGCACTCAATTTATCTGAAAAAAATATTTCTCCACCTAATTTTAATCTTTTTGCTGGTTTCAATAAAACTTCCCATTTATTTAAATCAATTCTTTTTAAAAGAAAACATTCTATATTAACTCCATTTTCTTTACTACCAAAAAGTCTTGCAGGTATTACTTTTGTTCTATTTATAACTAAAACATCACCTTTTTTTAAATAATCTATAATATTATAAAAATGTTTATCATAATATTCACCTGTACTCTTATTTAAAACAAGTAATTTAGAATGATCTCTTGGTTCTATTGCATGTTGCGCAATACTTTCCTTAGGTAATTCAAAATCAAAATCACTTACTTTCATCATTCACCTCTCTCTTTACACCATATACAAATCTATTATTCCCCGTAAGATCTTTGCCTATTTTTACATTTTTAAACCCGTAAAACTCAAGTATTTCTTTAACTTTTTCACCTTGCTTAAATCCTACTTCAAATAATATATAACCACCATTTTTAATATACTCTTTTGCTTCTGATGATATTTTTTCATAAAAATATAGACCATCATTTTCAGCAAATAAAGCACTTTCAGGTTCATTTAATATAACATCTTCACCCATATACTCTATTTCATCGCGTGATATATATGGAGGATTTGATACAATTAAATCAAAATCTTTAAATAATACATTGCTAAATACATCCGAATACATAAATTTTACATTTTTAGAATTCAAAAGTTCACTATTTTTCTTCGCAATTTTCAATGCATTTTCAGAAATATCTACACCTAATATTTTTGATTCTTTATTTTCAAGCGATATAGTTATAGCTATCGCTCCACTCCCAGTCCCTATATCCAAAACTATAGGATTTTCTATGTCGGATATCAATTCTAGAGCTTTTTCTACAACACTTTCTGTATCTAATCTAGGTATTAAAACATTTTTATCTACATAAAAATTATAACCATAAAAATTTTGCTCATTAAAAATATATTGTATAGGTATTCTCTTTTCTACTATTTTTTTCAATATATTTTTTAACTCAATCTTAACATTTTCTTCTAATATATTATTATATTTTGAAAAAAGCATTGCCATATCAACATTTAATAATTTAGAAAATATGATATTACATAAAACATTACTTTCTGGGATATTTTTCTTATCTAAATATAGTTTAGATTTTTCATAATATTCTTTAACCGTATTTGGTTCACTTTTTTTTTCTTTAGTACCATCATATTTAATTATAGCTTCTCGTAAAATTTGTTTTTCATTATCAGTTAATAATCTTTCAAATTCAGTATATAATTCTATTCTATTTATATCAAGTACAGTACAAAATATCTTTTCAACTATAAATCTAGAATTATCTATACCTTTATTAGATAAATACTTTACTGACTTGTCTAAAATATCCAATAAAGTATCTTCCATATTAATTATCTCCTGAATGTTTTAACATTTCTGCCTGATTATATGCTATTAAGGCATCTATTATTTCATCAAGGGCTCCATCAAGTACAGCTTCTAATTTATGTAATGTTAATTTTATTCTATGATCTGTAACTCTTCCTTGTGGATAATTATATGTTCTAATTTTTTCAGATCTATCCCCTGTACCAACTTGACTTCTTCTTTCAGCTTCAACACTACTTCTTTGTTTTTCAACTTCCATTTCATATAATTTTGAAGCAAGAACCTTCATAGCTGCTTCTTTATTCTTTATTTGTGATCTTCCATCTTGTGAAGTAACAACTATACCTGTAGGCTTATGAGTAATTCTCACGGCCGAATCTGTTGTATTTACATGTTGTCCACCTGCTCCACTAGATCTATATGTATCTATTTGTAAATCAGAAGGATTTATTTCAACTTGTTCTACATCATCAATTTCTGGTAAAACAGCTACTGTTATAGTTGATGTATGAATTCTTCCTGATGCTTCAGTTTCAGGTACTCTTTGTACTCTATGAACTCCACTTTCATATTTCAATCTTGAATATGCGCCTTTACCACTTATTAAGAAAGTAATTTCTTTAAGACCACCATTTCCTAATTCATTCTTATCTATCATTTCTGTTTTCCAACGATTTCTTTCTGCATATCTTGTAAACATTCTAAAAATATCTGCAACAAATAATGCAGCTTCATCTCCACCAGCACCCGCTCTTAATTCAACTATAACATTTTTTTCATCATTTGGATCCTTAGGTAATAATAATATTTTTAATTCTTCTTCTAAAGATGGAATTTCTTCATTTAATGATGATATTTCCATATTTAACATTTCAAGCATTTCTTCATTTTTTTCTGTTTTTATTTCTTCTTTATATGTTTCTAATTCCTCTTTTTTATTCTTATAATCTAAATATTTCTCTACAATTTCACTCATAGAACTTAAAGTTTTATTATATTCCATTAATTTTTTAGGATCAGATAAAACCTCATTTGTCATCAACAACTTATTAATCTCATTGTATTTTTCTACAACTTCGTCTAATTTTTGAAACATCTTATCTCCTCTCATTATTTCTTTATCTATTACCATTTATTATAACATACTTATTATTTCTTTTCAAATTTAAAAAGTTCAGCCTAAGCTGAACTTAATAATAATTTTATACATAATATAAAATTAGATTTATAGTCATTTGAATTTATTTTTAATTAAAAATTATTTACCTAAAATTTCTAATTTTACTTTTGTTACACCTTTACTAATATTTTCAATTTCTCTAAATGCAGCTTTACTTAAATCAATTACCCTACCTTTAATAAAAGGTCCTCTATCATTAATTTTAACAATAACTGATTTACCATTACTTACATTTGTAACTCTTACCTTTGTTCCAAAAGGTAAACTTTTATGAGCAGCTGTCAACTGTTCTGTGTTAAATCTTTCTCCGCTAGCAGTAAATCTACCATTCCATTTTTCACCATAGAATGATGCACCTCCAGTTTGAAAAACTGAACCCTTTTTATCATCTGTCTTACTTTGTTTCTCGATGTTCTCCCCTGTTTCTTTTACTTCTCCTAAAAGTTCATTTACCAACTTTTCTTTAATTGAAGCATTTTCCAAATGACTACTACTACTTTTCACTTCAGCAAAACCTAATAATGGTAATGCTAGCAGAATCATAGTTAGTAATTTTTTCATCGTACCTCCATTTCTGACTTATAGAAATTCTATCACAAAATTCAATCACTGTCAAATTTTTGAAAATTCAAATTAAATTAAATTAATATTTCTGATGAATTAATATACATTTGATCATTTATTCTTTTTATTTGATAAAATTTAAGTTTATAACCGTCTGTATATATAAAAATTCTAATTTTTCCTTCAACAACTTCATTTATATAATTTTTTTCTATTCCAATATCAATCATATTTAAAAAATCATTTTCATCCATTTCAATATATTCTTTCAACAAATTCCATTTAATATTCTTAATATTTTTATCCATATATTCATATTCATATTCTAAAATAAAATCAATATATTCAGTTTCAGCAATTCTATCTATATAACCATATTTATTAATATTAGATTTCATAATTTCATATTTTTCCATTTTATAATTTAAAGAATATAGATTAAATGTATATTTAATATAATTTAAATTATATATAAATTTTATTTCTTCACGACTTTTTAACTCATCATATTTATATAAAAAATAAAATAAATCTTCTTTGTTATTATTTATATTATTATTGATATATCTACCCGGTACATATTCTTTTAGATAATCGTATACAACTTTAGTTTTTAATAATTCTCCCGATATTTTTATGTTTATAAATTTTTTAATAATATCAATAGTATCATAATTCTTAAAAAAATTATCTATATGTACTTTAAAAAGCTGTTTTACTATATGGTCTACACTTTCTCTTGTTATAAATTTTCCATTCAAAATATTAAAATCACCAAAATCATATAAATTTTCCAGATTTATAAATTGTTCATGTATATCATTTATATAAATTTCCCATACATAATTAGAAATATATTCAAATTTTCTATAATTTTGCATAGATTTTGAATAAAGAACCTTATCATAAATATATTCATTATACATTATTGGATATATATCTTCTAAACTTTTTAACTTATCTTCAAATTTTAACATATCCATATAAAATATTTCTTTTAAAGGATTTTCTAACACTAAAAATTTAATGACATATATCAAATATTTTTTTATATTTTTTATATTAAATAAATCAGATACATATTTTTTCTCTATATTAACATCAACTTCATACGAAACTTTACTATCTCTTACTCTATAATTCACATCTAAAATACTAAACTCACTATCATCTATATAAAATAAAGTATAATTATTATTTTTTTTATTTATATCAATATACTTAAGATTAGTACAAAAATATTTATCATACTGACATTTTAAAATTTTTTTAAAATTATAATTTGATATATATTCAATATCTTTTATTCTAATTAAATTATTTGCTTCAATTTTAGAAATGTAATTATTAACAAATAATTTAAAAATATCTTCTCCTTTTAATACAAATGTATTTGATTGTATATCAACACATTCTATTTCCTTATCAAAATTATTTAATACATACTCTAAATCTAAAACTTCATAATCTCTATATCTAAAACTATCATTAATCAAATACTCATTAACATCTTCACCATAAATTATGGAATCATTAAAATAATCTA
>NZ_CDRRBS010000084.1:0-4728 GCF_977040545.1 Pseudostreptobacillus sp.
AATATTTTTTATCTGACTTTAGATATGCAGAACAAGCTGAAAATCAAGTCAAACCTCATGGTTTTAAATTTATTGAAGATAATAATAGAAACCATAATTTAATTATAGAACTTGCTAAAAAAGATGGTGTTACAAAACTTGGTATTGACAATCTTTCTTTATCATATTCTGAATACGAACAATTAAAAGAAGAATTTAATTTTGCAGAACTTGTAAAAGCATCTCAAAATTTACTTAAAGCTAGACAAATTAAAACAGCTGAGGAAATATCTAAAATTGAAAAAGCAATAAAAATATCAGAAGATGCCCTACTTGCTACTTTACCTGAAATTAAAGTTGGTATGACTGAAATTGAAGTTGCAGCAATACTTGAATTTAATCAAAGAAAAAGAGGAGCAAACGGTACATCGTTTGATACTATAGTTGCTAGTGGTAAAAGATCTGCTATGCCTCATGGTGTTGCAAGTAATAAAAAAATTGAAAACAATGAGTTTATAACAATAGATTATGGGTGTTATCTTGATGGATATGCAAGTGATATCACAAGAACTGTATTTATAGGTAATAATATAGAACCTAGAATGAAAGAAATTTATGAAACTGTTAGAAAATCAAATGAATTAGGATGCAAATCTCTAAAAGCTGGTATAAAAGGAAAAGATGTAGATAAAATAGTTAGAGACTTTATGGGAGATGATGAACAATACTTTGGTCACTCTTTAGGACATTGTTTAGGTCTTGAATTACACGAAACTCCTTTACTATCAATGAGAGAAGAGTCATATCTTGAAGAAGGTATGGTTATAACTGTAGAACCAGGTATATATATACCAGGATATGCAGGTGTTAGAATAGAAGATGATTTAGTAATAACAAAAGATGGTTCTCGTTCTCTAACAACTTTACCTAAAGAATTAATAAAGCTAGAAGTATAATACTTCTAGCTTTTATTTAACACCATGATATTTTTCTATTATTTCCCAAGCATTGTTGATTTTATTTATAACCTCTGTTGCTTTTTTCTTATCAATCTCATCTGTATAAAAATCTGGATGCCATTTTTTCAACAATTCATTTCTTCTCTTTTTCTTAATTTCAAAACTATCTTCTTTATTAACTCCTAGTATAGAACATGCTTTTTCTACTTCACTATCAAAATTAGATTGTGAAAACGAATCATTATATCCTCTATTTTGATTATACTGATTATATTGATTTCTAAATCTTTCAAAATCTTCATTTGTATAATAACTCGTTCTATTAACATTAATAACTCTACCTCTAAATAGGAAAAATAAGATAATTAAAAATATTAAAAAAGGAGATAAAGCAACAATTATAGATAGAACAAAAACTATAAATATTACTCTTAATATAAAACTTAAAACACTTACTCTATTATTACTACCTTTGCCTATAATAGAAGCTATAATAATAGCTACTATCCAATAAATTATTTGCATTACTCCTCCTATTTTCTAAAAATTCTAGATTTAATCCAATCAAACCAACTTTCACCAACAACTTCTTCTTCAAAGAAAATATCAAGTTTAGGTTTATATTCTTCATCATAAGTATAACTATTAAGCTGATTTACTAGAGCATAAGGCATTTCATCAACCTTTAATCCTGTAGATTCTTCATTAAGTCTAACATAGTTTTTATTTGTATACATATTAGATAAGATATAGTCTACATTCTGAGTTGAAGTTTTCATTGTAGCACTAAATAAAGGAAATGCCATAGCAAGTAGGCCTTTATCATTTTCATTTGTTCCAAAAAATCTATTTAATCCTAATGTTAACATACCACCAAAGTTACCAAATCTTGATATAATATTTTGATTACTTATTTGATTTTTACTAAAATGTTTTTTGTTATATCCCGTACCTATAGATAATATTTTAATATCATCTATATTTCTAACTCCAAATTTAAAAGCTTCAGAAAAACCTATCAATGCCGGATTATTAGAAAATATTCCACCATCTATATACATTTTGTCATCAACTTCATAAGGGTCGAAAAATCCTGGAGCTGAAGATGATGCAATTACAGCTTCATCTAACTTAAGATCATTATCATTTTCATAACTTTTAAATATACTAATACTTGCATCACTTAAATTAACACTAGGAATTACAAGTTTAGTTTTTAAATTATTTATACTATATTCTTTCAAATAATCTTTAATCGTACTTTCAAGATTTGAAATTCTATATGCTGCTGAAAGAAAACCGCCTTGTCCTTTACCTCTTTCTTCTTCAGGAAAAATTTTATTTGAAGTTTCTAAATATTGCTCCATAATTTCATCAGGAGTTTTTCCCAACGCTAACATTGTAGCTATTATAGAGCCTGTACTCGTACCTATTATTATATCAAAATATTTATGAAATTCTATTCCATAATCATTTCTAATTTTCTTTAATATTTCTAAAGTATATACTCCTCTTAGTCCTCCTCCATCAAGACTCAATATTCTCATAAATTCCCACCATTCTATAAATTAATTATTCTTATATTCTTAATCATTTAACTTTAAATTTATAACTTTAACTCTTAATGCTATAATTATATGATAGAATGATTTTAAAGTCAATATATTATAAAATAATAACCCTAAACCTGTGTCATTTTTAATTGACATTAAAAAGAAAAGAAGAAAGTAAAAAACTTCCTTCTAAAATATATTATATTTCAAATTAAATAACCACTTTAACTCTTTATCATAGTTTAATGATGTATCTAAGCTTATATTTTCAAAACTACTCTTTAATCCCATCTTTATTATTGGTAAAAGTAATAACAGATATTTTTTCATTTAAGTTATTTCTACCTTATTGCAAAGGTGAATGTTTCTTTGTTGTAAAATTGTTCAAATTCTTTATATAATTGTTTTAATTCTTCTATTTTTTTAGGATCATCTGAGGTATTTATTGTCTTATTCCACTCATTACCATTATCATTTTCTACTACATAAAGACTTAAAGCAGGATAATCTCCCATAAATAAAATATATTTATACCAATCAATATCTTCATATTTTATTGGTTTATTAAAAAACATTCGTTCTCTTTCGTTACGTAAGTACTCGTAATCAGGATTAGATTCTTCTGAAAATTTCATAATATAATCTTCAATGGTATATACATCTTTTGGATTAAGATAAAATTTGTTATTTGACTTATTAAAATCCAAACTTTCAAATATGTCCATATCTATTCTTATTTTCAAATCTAATTTCTCATCATAATTTTCTTGTAGAAAAATTTTAAATATTCTTTCTTTATTATCTTGAATATATTTATCTAATTTCTCAAAGTCATTCCCCTTTGATTTATCATATATAAGTTTATCTATTATATACTTTTTTTCTGCTCTATATAATAAACCAAAACTTATATCTTCAAAACTTCCATAATATACATCATATATCTTAAAATAATCTAATTTTAGTTTATATTTTTTAACAAAAGCTATATCATAATTATCAAATCCATTAAGTTCATTAAAACGCCTTTTAACTCTTATATCTTTTTCATCTATTATTATATTCTTTTCATTTTTATACATTAATAATATTTCTTTTTTTATGGCTAGTCCATAAAACTCTCTTAAAATTAATAGAAATAGTATTAAAATTACAAATTTTTCTCTTTTTTTCATTGATTATCCTTTTTATTTAAATTTAACATATTTAGATGTATAATTTTTCCTATCGGAATATATTCTTTCTTCTTTATCACCATTTATATAGTATACTGTTGAAGAATTTGATAAGTTTCCTTTTTTTCTAACCCTTACTTCTATTTCTCCTGTTTCATAAAATTTTACCCAATCTCCATTTTCTACAGGATTAGCTAATGTATAGTCTTTTGTTATTTCAAACTCATAATATCTTTTAATATCATCTTCATAATAACTTAAGTTTATTGTATTTTCTTTAATGTTTTCTATTTTTCTCATACCAAATCTTTTTCCATTAACATACAAACTCTTATCTACTATATTTCCATTTTCTTTTATTGTAGTACTAGCTCCTGATTTAAGTCCTTTATACATTCCATATTCTTCTTTTGAACCATATCCCAAAATATCTATTTTAGTTTGATCTATTTTTACTTCATGTCCTTCTCCATCATAATAACCAAAACTTTCTTTTTCAATTTCATAGAAAGGTATTTTTATTTTTTTATTTCCTATAAATATGTTAATTATTAATTCAGATGAATCGTAATATATTGATACACTAATTTCATTATTTTTATAAATTTCAAATAAAAAATAATCAAAATATTTATTAAAATCTAAAGTGAATTTTTTTTCGCCATTAACATATAATCCTTTTTTAAAATTTTCACCAAATTCTTCATACTCATTATATACACCATCTATTTTACCATCTTTATATATAGCTCTAACTTCATTGTCCCACATCGGATCATCATAATCATACATTTTAAATCTACTAACCCCATGTTTAACTCCTTTTAAAATATAACTTTTTTCTACAGCAACCATCCAAATATATTTTGTATTATCCTCTTCATCTGTATCATAAACATAATATAATTTCTTGAAATAATTACTATTAAAAATAGCATCTATTAACTTATATTCAAGATTTTCTAAAACTAATGCCTCTTTTAATAGTTCATTACTATCACTTATTCCATTATACTTTATAATATTGTTTATTATTGGTAAAAGTAATAACAGATATTCTTT
>NZ_CDRRBS010000085.1:0-4381 GCF_977040545.1 Pseudostreptobacillus sp.
TTATTTGATAATATTAATCTATTAAGTAATAATATATTAATAGAAGGAGCTAAATTAAAAGCTTTAGATAACTTAAATATTAAAGCAGATAATATAACCCTTAAATCAATAGTAGAAGAGAGAGAAACATATTTAGTAACTGATGAAATAAAATTTATTAATAGATATGAAGAATTAAAGAAATCAAGTTTAGAAGCAAATAATATATTAGTTAATTCAAAAGAAACTAATTTAAGTGGAGATATAAAGGCAAAAGAAAATATAGATATATTATCAGAAAAAGTAAATATCACTGGAGATAAAATAACTAATAAATCACATATATTAAATAATTACACGGATATATTAGTAAAAGAAGAAAAAATAGATAATAGTACCATTAATGCTAAAAATATATTTATTAAATCAAAAGAAACAAATATAGTATCTTCTAATTTAAATGTAGATGAAGAGTTTAATATAGATTCAGATAAATTATTAATAACAAATAAAAAAACAAAAGAATTTAAGGAATTAAAAACAATATCAAATAAAGAATATTTATTAGATGAAAAAGAAATAAGTAATAATTCCAATATTAATGCAAAAGAAATAAATCTAAATAATAGTGAAACTACAATAAAAGCTTCAAATGTAACAGTAGATAAATTAATAGGAAAAAATATATATGTTAAATCTGAAATTCTTAACAATGAATATATTAAGAAAAGTAAAAATATAACATATAAAGAAGATGTAGATGTTAAATATCAAGAAAATGTAAGTTCTAATATATTAGCAAAACATATTAAAACTAAAAGTTTAGATATAGAAGGTTCTAATGTAGAAACAAATAAACTAGAAATAAAAGACTTAAATGTTAAATCACAAGTTTTAAAAACGGATGTAAAACAAAGAGTAGAAACATTTAATTTAGTTGATAATGTAAATGGTAACGCAGATAAAGAAAATTTAAAATTAGATGGAAGTATAACACTTTTTTCTCACAAGATAAATAAAAAAGATAATAGTTATGAAGGAAATGAAAAAAGTAATATATTAGTAAAAGAAGAAGCAAATATAGATAAACTAGATATATTAAGTTCTAATGTAGATTTAAATAATGGAAAAATAAATAGTTTGAATGTTAAATCTCAAGAATTAAATAATAAAGAAAATGAAAATAACTATAGTGGTGGATTAAACTTAAGTGGTAATATAGGAATAACAGGTATAGGAGCTGGTATAAATCTAAATATACAAAACCAAAATATTAAGTCAAAATCTAAAATTCATGAAAGTAGTAATATATCATTAAAAGGTAATACAACAATAGAAAAAGAACTTGATATTACAAATACTAGTCTTACTTATGATAACTTAACAGTGGATGCAAAAGAAGTAAACTTTAGGGCAATAAAAGATAATAGTGATAGAACAGAAAATCAAACAGGAGTTAATCTAGGTATTAATGCAAGTGTAAGTTCACCTATAGTAAGAGATGTATTAACTATGGGTAAAGGGGTAAAAAATCTTTTAGATGGAAATGTAGTAAAAGCAATGTCTAATGTAGCTAATGGTTACGTAGGAGCTGTTGATGATTTATCAAGTAATGTAAAGATTAAAAAGAGTTTTGTTGATGGAAATAATAATATAACAACAAAATATGTTGTAGCAACAAGAGAAGATCTTAATGATATAGGTAAGAAAGTAAATGGAGAAACAGTTAAATTAAAAAAAGATATATCAGGTTATATAAATATTGGAGGAGATTTAAGTTTAAATATATCAAATAAAACTATATTATCACATAATGAAAAAGTTAAAGGAAATACATTAAGTGGTGGAAATATATCATTTAATAATAATGATAAAGTAAACTTTACATCAACGGTAATAAAAGATAGTAAGCTAGTATATAATAATGTTAAAGAAGTAAATAAGAATGTAGAAGTAGAAAATAATAGTAATACAACAATAGATGCAAGTATAGGTTTAGGGTTAGCTGCAAAATTAGATACTTCTCAAAATAAGGTAAACTTAGGTGACATAAATATATCAGCAAAAGTAAGTACAGATGAAATAATAGAAAAAAATAATAAGCTAAATCATTTAGAAAAAGTAAAAGAAGTATATAATAATGTAGAAAATGTAAATATACAAGGATTAAAAACAAAAGATAGTTCTTTAGAAGGGGCAATAAATAATTTATCTATAAAAGAAGTAAAAGATGAAAAGACAAGAAAAAAGCTAGGAGTAGGAGTTGATATATCATTAAATATATCAGGAATGCCTACAGGTGGAAATATAGAAGGGGAATTTATAGATAAAAGAGAAGAGAAAGTCTATAAAAATGATTTAGAATTAAGTAATGTAAAAGTAAATAATTTAACAGTAAAAGAAGAAAAAGAGAATAGTCATAATATAGACTTTGGCTATAAGGTGGGAACATCAGGAATAAGTGGAAGAGTTGGTGATTTAGATTTAAGTTCAGGATTAGTAAATGCAATATTAAATCCTGAAGAATTTAAACATAAACAAGAAATGGCTTCTAAAGATATAGAAAGTACAGTTAAAGGAATAAAATCAAAAATTGAAAATGATAAGAATGCTATTAGTGATGAATTGACAGATATAGCAGATGAAGAGAAAAGAAGTTTAAAAGAATTATCAAACTACCATTTAAATGGAGAATACATAGTAAGAAAAATAAATATAGAAAAAGCAAAGACTAAAAATGAAAGACTTACATTAGTACAGTCACTAGGATTTAATGATTTAAAAGTATTTGATAAGATAACTGATGAAAATATACATGAATATTCTGAAAATTTTCAAAGAAGATACTATGAAGCAAAAGAAAGAGGCGAAGAATTAAGAGTAGCAGTAGATCAATATGGTAATGTGTATACATTTGGTGATATGAGTGAGCTAGAATTTAAAAAAGGAATAGCAAGAGAATATGGTATACATGAAGAGGGAAGAATAACAGAAGAAGGTAAATTGTTAGGAGCAACTTCTGGAAATATATATTCAGAATATGTAATAAATGGTAGTGAAGAAATAGAACAACTATCAAAAGATGAAATATCAAGTATTCCAAGTGATGCAGAAGTTATTAGTGATAATTTAATAAAAGATGGTTTAAAAAAAGTTTAGTCTTTTGTAAAAGAAAAAGTTCCTGTTGGATTAGTAATGACGGATGTTTATATAAGTACAAAAACTTTAGTAAAGTATGCAGTAAAAGGAGCAAATCTTACAGTAGGACAAGCAATAGTATTAACAATATCAGGTATAGATGGATTAGATGAATTTAATAAATATATGAATTGTGGCACTATATATGGAGAGTGTGATACATTCTTAAAAAATTTTTTAGGAGATAATGCATATAGCGTATTTAAGGGAACTGCAACTGCTATAGGTATAACACAAATTGGTAAAGATATATATACTGTAGCTATAAAAGATGGTAAAATAATAGAGATTGGTAAAAAGTTTACAGATATAAATGAATTAAAAGCAGTTTTTTCTAATTTGAAAAAAAGTAGTAAAAATGTATTAAATAAAGGTAAAAATTTTTTAAAATCAGATAAAGCTTTGGTTGTAGTAAAAAATACAGTAGCAACAAAAATAGATGATATATTATCAATTTCAAGACAAAATGATATATCAATTACAAAAAATAGCATTAGTGGTAAAATTGTATCAAATGATGGCTATAAAGTATCATACGATACTAAGAAATATGGTCAGGCAATTAATGATATTATAAAAAATGGAGATGCAACAGGAGCAAAAACTGAAAAAATTGTAGATGGTATATTAAAAGATAATCCAAATTTAGTAGTATATAATGCTAAATATGGTGGGAATAAAGGTATAGATCATTTAGTATATAATAAAAAAACAGGAGAATATTGGGTAATAGATAGTAAACAAATAGCTAAAACCAAGACACTAGAGTCAGGTGGAATTAAACTTTTAGAAAATGGGGCTAAAAATAAAAGACAATTAACAGAAGATTGGATAGAAGCTGTAGCAGATAAATTATATAAAAATGAAGGGGAACATTTAAAACAAATAATAAAAAATGGAAATTATAGAACAGCAGTAATAGGAGTTAATAAAAATACTGGAGAAATAATATTAGTTCCAATTAGTGTTGAAAATAAATAGTTAAAATATATTATATAAGGAGAAAAAATGTTAGTTAATGATAAAGTGAAAGAAGAAAGAATAAATTTAGTAATAAGTAATTTAGATTATGCGATAAAAGACGAAAAAGAATCATTGGAATATGTCTTAAAAAAATTGGGAAATCCTTTAATATGTATGAAATTTATTGGTGATAAATATTTATATAGTGCTTCAAAAAATTTACTTTTTGAAAAAGACTTAG
>NZ_CDRRBS010000086.1:0-4353 GCF_977040545.1 Pseudostreptobacillus sp.
CTTCAAGTATTGCAACTAATGTAACCTCTGGAAGATCTAGACCTTCTCTTAATAAATTAATACCAACTAATACATCAAATTCTCCATTTCTTAGTCCTTTAACAATTTCAACTCTTTCTATAGTTGATATTTCAGAGTGCATATATTTTACTCTTATACCTAAATCAGTATAATAATCAGTCAACTCTTCTGCCATTTTTTTTGTCAAAGTTGTAACTAGGACTCTTTCTCCTTTTTTCACTCTTTCATTTATATCATCCATCAAATTATCTACTTGATTTTCCGTAGGTCTAATTTCTATAGTAGGTTCAACTATACCTGTTGGTCTAACTATTAATTCTACTACTTCATCCCCTGATTCATTTAATTCATAATCACTAGGTGTAGCAGAAACATATACTACTTGATTTACTTTAGAGAAAAATTCTTCACTTCTTAATGGTCTATTATCTAAAGCTGAAGGTAATCTAAAACCATGATTTACAAGCATTTCTTTTCTACTTCTATCTCCATTATACATTCCTCCAATTTGTGGAACCATAATATGTGATTCATCTAAGAATACTATAGGATCTTCTGGAAAATAGTCTAATAAAGTATATGGAGCTTCGCCTTCTTTTTTACCTGTTAAATATCTTGAATAATTTTCCATACCTTTACAATATCCTATTTCTCTTATCATTTCAATATCATATTCTGTTCTTTGTTTTATTCTTTGAGCTTCAAGTATTTTACCCTCTTTTTCAAATTCTTCTATTCTAATATCTAAATCTTTTCTTATTTCTTCGACTAAGACACTATTTCTAACTTCTGATAAATAGTGCGTTGCTGGCATAAGATTTAACCTCTTTACGTCTCTTACTTTTTTATAAGTCAAAGTATGTAATTCTGAAATAGAATCTATATCTTCATCAAAAAATTCTATCCTATATACAACATCTTGATATATAGGGTATATATCAATTGCATCACCTTTTACTCTAAACTTCCCTCTTTCAAGTACCATATCATTTCTTTCATATCTTAAATTTAAAAGAGCTTTTATTAACTTTTCTCTAGTATAATCATTTTGAGTCACATCTAAGTATACACTATTACTTGAATATGAATTAGGAGAACCCAATCCATATATAGCAGAAACAGAAGCAATAACTATTACATCCTTTCTATTCAAAAGAGCAGCAGTAGCTGCGTGAGTTAGTTTATCTATCTCTTCATTTATTGCTGCATCTTTTTCTATATATGTATCTGTAGATTGTATATACGCTTCTGGTTGATAATAATCATAATAAGAAACAAAATATTCAACTGCATTTTCAGGAAAAAATTGTTTATATTCATTATATAATTGGGCTGCAAGTATTTTATTTGGAGCCATAATTAAGGCAGGACGCCCTAATTCTTTTATAACGTTTGCTATAGTAAAAGTTTTTCCACTTCCTGTAACTCCTAATAATATTTGATCACTTATCCCATTTTTTATATTTTTAACTATTTGTTTTATAGCCTTTGGTTGATCTCCTGTTGGCTCATATTTTGAATTTAATTTAAATTCCATATTTTCCTTCTTTATTTTAAATTTTCCTTAATTTGTTCTAACACATTCTTAGGATTATTTAATAAAGTTTCATATCTAAAGAATATAGTTCCTTTAACTTCTGGGTAAGATTCATTTAACTTTAATTGTTTAGTTGTTTCTTCACTATCTTCCCATTCATTAACCTTATATGTCCCTTGTCCTACATATAGAGGAGTATTTGTTTCACGTGCTTTTTGAGACCACCATTTAACTAATTCTGAATAATCGGCTTTACTATGTCCTATTTTCCAATATATTTGTGGAGCTATATAATCAACCCATCCTTCTTTCATCCATTCTATACTATCTGCATAAAGTGAATCGTAAGATTGAAGTCCTTTAGTGTCAGATCCTGTTAAATCATTATCCTTATTTCTCCAAATACCAAACGGAGAAACTCCAAATGATATTCCTGGTTTAATTTTATGAACAGATACAGATAAATTCTTTATCATATTATTTACATTATCTCTTCTCCAATCTGCTTTATTATCAAAATTTTTCCCATATATTTCATATTCTTTATCATCTACGTTTTCAGGTAAACTTGAAGTAGCTGATGGATATGGATAGAAATAATCATCTAAATGTAATCCATCTATATCATATTTACTAACTATATATTCTATTTCTTTTGAAACATATTTAACTACTTCTGGATTACCAGGATTCATATAAAACTTATTATCATAAGTAAATATCCATTCAGGATGTTTTTTTACTACACTTTTACTTGATAATTTATCTAAGTCTAAATTCATTGATGATCTATATGGATTTATCCAAGCATGTAATTCAAGCCCTCTACTATGTGCTGCTTCTATTGCATATTCTAAAGGATCAAATCCAGGATATTTATCTTGAATTCCTGTTAAATATATAGACCAAGGTTCATTTTCTGATAAATAGAAAGCATCTGCTGTAGGTCTAACGTGAAAAAATACAGCATTTAATCCCCAAGATTTAACATTATCCATTATTGTATCTATTTCTTTTTTTTGAGATTCTGCACTTGAAGTATGTGGAAAATCAAGTCTTGCCACAGTTGCCACCCAAACACCTTTTAAATTATTGTTTAATACTCTTTGATTTCTATCAAATACATTTGTTTTTAAATTTTCATTTGATAAAATTTCTTCATTATCAATTTTTGAAGTTTCTTCATTTATTTTATGTATATCTTTAACTTCTGATTTTTTTTCTTTTTCTAAATCTTCTATTTTAATTAGTGTTATTTCACCTTCTTTTTTTGTTTCATCAAAATTCAATTCATATTTAGGATTGTATTCTTTGTATAAGTCTTTCTTAGTTTCTTCTGTTGTTGAACATGAAATTAAAAAAGCAACTGAAACTAATCCAAAAATTATTTTTTTCATTTTCCCTCCTATTTTTTTACTAATCCAACTCCATCTCCATAAGGTAATAATACAAAATCCGTATTATCATTCAAATACTTTATGAAGCTTTTTAAATTATTGATTATAGTTTTATACCTCTTAGGCATTTCTATTTCTGCAACGTACCCTCTAAACATAATGTTATCTATAAAAATTAGACCACCATCATTTAACATTTTATACGAATATTCAAAAAATTCTCTGTATTTTGACTTAGATGCATCTATGAATATGAAATCATATTTATTACCTTCAAGTTTAGGTAATTCAACTAATGCATCCCCTTTAATAGAGTTTACATAATTATTTAAATTAAATTTTTCAAAATTTAATCTTGATTTTTCATATCTATCATCATCTATTTCTATAGTTGTTAATTTCCCATTATTACTTTTAGCAATTTGAGCTAAAAATATTCCTGAATAACCAACAGCTGTTCCAATTTCTAATATATTTTGTGCTTTTATACTACTTGCCATAAATATCATAAATTTTAAAACATCTCTTGTAATTATAGGGACATTTTCATCTATTGAATTTTTTTCTAATTTCAAAATTTCTTCATCATCAAATTTAACTAAATCTTGTACAAATTTAGTAGAATTTAAAAAATTTTCTATCATTTTTACCTCTCAATCGTACTATTATTTTAACATATTTCAAAAAGTACTTCAATAGATATAAGGGGTAATAAGTATTTATTTTAGGTTATTAATAAATATTTTTAAACTTTAAAATATAATTTAAAAATATATTTTTGTTAATAGTTTTAATATTGATTCGATTAATATTTTTCTATATTTCAATTTTTTTTAATATTATTTTTTATACCACTTTATTTTCTCTTATAAATCAACACTTTTTACTATTTTTCTATTTAATATCTTTATTTATCATCTTTTTAAATAAGATTAATAAATAAAATTCCTAAATTAAAAAATGTAGCTTCAAACTTCTAATTTTGTTGCTACATTATTTTATAATTTCATTTTAATTTTTTTACTAAATTTTCTAAATCTTCAACTTTTTGAGTTAAATTTTTAATTTCTAAATCTTCATCATTATAACTTATTCCAAATTGATAAGCTAAACCTAAACCAACTGAAAATTGAACTTTAGTGTTAATTGAACTATTTAGTCTAGCGATTACATTTCCATTAGGATCTCCACCACTTACTCCTAAAGCAAAAGCGTGTTCTCTACCATACATTCCATATCCAAATGAAATATTTAAAATTCTATCATCAGTAATATTAATTTGTGGTAAGCTTGAAATTGCAATAGCACTTGCTATACCAGCATTAGCTTTAACACTTTTTTCATTTATATTATTAAATACTTGTAATTTTTCATTTGATTTTATTAAATCAATAGTAT
>NZ_CDRRBS010000087.1:0-4328 GCF_977040545.1 Pseudostreptobacillus sp.
AACTTTAGGATTAAACTTTGATATATCAAAATTAAATGTAGATATGTCTTTAGAGTACAATAAAATATTTAAAATATTGTTTGCTTTAAAGTTAGATGTAGTAAAATAAAATTATAGAGATCATTAAAGAAAATGATGGTCTTTATATTAAATTTAGTAATAATTTTTTGTAGAAATTGAATGGTAAAAATTAGTAGTAAAAAATTTTTAGAGTTAATGGGTATAAGGTATGATAATTTGAAATTAAAAAACCTAAAAATATAAATAAAATTGTAGTGAACCCATAAAGTTGCTAAAGTATTTGATTGGATAGAGAAAAGAATAGGACATAAGAATTTTAAAAGATTATTTGGAATACTTTTAGCAGATCAAGGAAGTGAGTTTTTAAATCATGAAATAATAACAAAAAGTATTTATGATTCTTACACAAGAAGATTTAAAATATTTTATTGTGAAGCAGGTAAACCACATCAAAAATTCCCTATAGAGCTATTTAAAGAAAGGTTTTCTAAAATCATTCTTGATAAACTATCTATAGAGGAAATAGCTTGTGAAGATATAATAGTCACAAGCTACCATAAAATATAAAAGATATGATAGCATATTTTGAAATAAAATGAAATATGATTTTGTGTATTTGGGGTTTACAAAAAAAATATCTGAAAAAATATCTGAAAGTATTGCAATTAATATAAATTTATGGTATACTTTTTCAGTATAAGCGATTGCAAGGAATGAGTTTTGTATTACTCATGTCTTTTTATTGTTTAAATTTAGGTAAGAGTCGAGGTGAATTATGGCAAAACAAGATGTTCTAGAATTAGAAGGTGAGATATTAGAAGCACTGCCTAATGCAATGTTTCAAGTTCGTTTAGAAAACGGTCACGTATTATTGGGACATATTTCAGGTAAAATGAGAATGAATTATATTAAAATTTTACCAGGAGATAAGGTTACTGTTGAAGTATCACCGTATGATCTTTCTAGAGGTAGAATCGTTTATAGAAAAAAATAATTAGGAGGGTTTTTATTAATGAAAGTAAAGGCATCTGTTAAACGTATCTGTGATAAATGCAAAATTATCAAAAGACACGGAAAAGTAAGAGTAATATGCGAAAACCCTAAACATAAACAAGTACAAGGTTAATATCTAAAATTTTTATATATACTTTATGTAAAAATTGTAAAGATATGTTGAGTTGTAGGACTCTAACTTTACTAAAATGTTTAGAAAAGGCATATTGAAGAAGGTAAAAAATTTATTTAAGGAGGAAAGGATTTGGCTAGAATCGCAGGAGTTGACATCCCAAGAAACAAAAGAGTAGAAATCTCATTAACTTATATCTTTGGTATAGGTAGAACTACTTCAAATGAAATTTTAGCAAAAGCTGGAATTAACAAAGACACTAAGGTTAAAGACTTAACTGAAGAAGAAGTAGGTAAAATTAGAACTATCGTTGAAGAGTACAAGATAGAAGGAGAATTAAGAAAAGAAATTAGACTTAATATTAAGAGATTAACTGATATTAAATGCTATAGAGGATTAAGACACAGAATGGGATTACCAGTAAGAGGTCAAAAGACTAAAACTAACGCAAGAACTAGAAAAGGTCCAGCAAAAATGGCTGTGGCTAAGAAAAAGTAAAAATTTTAGATAGGAGGACCATATAGTGGCTAAAAAAACAACAGTTTCAAAGAAAAAGAAATTAAAAAATATACCTAATGGTATAGCTTATATACATTCTACTTTTAACAACACAGTTGTTACTATCACTGATAGTGAAGGTAAAGTAGTTATATGGAAATCAGGTGGAACATCTGGTTTCAAAGGAACTAAAAAAGGAACTCCATTTGCTGCACAAATAGCTGCTGAACAAGCTGCACAAGTTGCAATTGAAAATGGAATGAAAAAAATAGAAATAAAAATAAAAGGGCCTGGATCTGGAAGAGAAGCTTCAATAAGATCAATCCAAGCAACAGACTTAGAGGTAACTAGAATAGTTGATATTACTCCAGTTCCTCACAATGGTGCTAGACCGCCTAAGAAGAAATTATAATTAAGTTTGCAAAGGAGGAATTAAACAAATGGCAAGAGATAGACAGCCTATTTTAAAGAAATGTAGAACTCTTGGATTAGATCCAAGCATTTTAGGTGTAAATAAAAAATCAAGTAGAAATATAAGACCAAATGCGAATAAAAAATTAACTGAGTATGGAACACAATTAAGAGAAAAACAAAAAGCAAGATTCGTATATGGTGTAATGGAAAAACAATTTTATAAATTATATGAAGAAGCAACAAGAAAAGAAGGTGTAACAGGGGAATTACTATTACAATACCTTGAAAGAAGATTAGATAACGTAGTATATAGATTAGGATTTGGTTCAACTAGAAGACAAGCTAGACAAATAGTTAGTCATGGACATATCTTAATAAATGGTAAGAGAGTAGATATTGCATCTTACAGAGTAAAACAAGGAGATGTAATTACTCTTAAAGAAGGATCTTCAGAACTTGCAATAATTAAAGAATCAGTTGGACAAAAAACTGTTCCAGGTTGGTTATCATTAGAAGAATCAACTTTAACTGCAAAAGTTTTAGAAAACCCTACTAGAGATGCTGTTGATTTTGAAATCGACGAAGCTATGATAATTGAGTTCTATTCAAGATAATAAATAGAATTAAATTATTGATGGTAAAAATTCTAAATTGTAAGGGAGTGGTTTATCTTGTTAAATATTGAGAAGATAGCAAAAAATATAAAGTTAACAGAAGAAGTAATAGATAAGTACAGTGCTAAATATACTTTAGAACCTCTATATAGAGGTTATGGTAATACTGTTGGAAATGCTTTAAGAAGAATACTACTTTCTTCTATACCTGGTTCAGCTATTAAAGGAGTTAGAATTGATGGTGTACTAAATGAATTTTCAACTATACCAGGAGTTAAGGAAGCAGTTACTGACATAATATTAAATATTAAGGAAATTGTTATTGAACTTGACGAGCCTACAGAAAAAAGAATGAAGTTATCTGTTAAAGGACCAAAAGTTGTTACTGCAGCAGATATTAATCCAGAATTAGGAATTACAGTGGTAAATCCTGATCAAGTTATAGCAACTATAACTACTGAAAGAGAATTAGATATGGAATTCATAGTTGATTCTGGTGAAGGTTTTGTTGTTTCAGACGAAATAAACAAAGAAGGTTGGGAAACAGATTTCTTAGCTGTTGACGCTATATATACACCAATTAGAAAAGTAAGTTATCAAGTTGAAGATACTATGGTAGGACGTGTAACAAATTATGACAAATTAACTTTAAATATAACTACTGATGGAAGCTTTGAAATACGTGAAGCACTTTCTTATGCAGTTGAATTATTAAATATATATACTAAACCATTTTCAAATATTGGAACAGCGATGGCTAAGTATAGAGAAGATGAAGAAGAAATAGTTGATGTTGAAGTTGAGGACTCGCCTACAGTATTAGAAGACACAAGAATAGAAGAATTAGGTTTAACTGTTCGTTCATATAACTGCTTGAAAAAAGTAGATATAAATACAATAGGAGATCTAGTTGCTTTAACAAAAGAAGATCTTAAGAAAGTTAAGAATCTTGGAAATAAATCTGTTAAAGAAATAATAGAAAAGATGAAGGAATATGGTTACGATATGACTTCTTCTGAAGAATAATATACCAATTAAGTTAGATAGGAGGACTTAAAAAAAATGAATCACAGAAAATCATATAGAAAATTAGGAAGAAGAAGTGATCATAGATTAGCGATGATGAAGAATATGACTATATCTTTATTCAAAGCTGAGCAAATAGAAACAACAGTTACTCGTGCTAAAGAGTTAAGAAAATTTGCTGAAAGAATGATTACTTTAGGTAAGAAATATAATCTTGCTAAAGATGATGCTGCTAAAGCACTTCATATATATAGACAAGTATTTGCTTTCTTAAGAAATGAAGAAGCAACTGCTAAAGTATGTAAAGAATTAGGACCTAAATATGCAGAAAGAAATGGTGGATATACAAGAATCATTAAAACTGACGTAAGAAGAGGAGATCCTGCAGAATTAGCTATAATAGAATTAGTTTAATTTATAAACAAAGGAGTAAATTTTATTTTACTCCTTTTTATATTTGAATATATAATAAATGCTAAGGGTTATTCCTTAGCATTTTTATTTACATATATATTTATACTGCATAAAATGATTCCTATAATTGATACAAATAAAGTTATTACAAATATATTTTGATTATCATTAACTTTGAATATACCTTTAGGCAATAGTAATATTATTTTATATAT
>NZ_CDRRBS010000088.1:0-4155 GCF_977040545.1 Pseudostreptobacillus sp.
TTTTGATTTATCTTTACTTTTTAAAATATTTTCAGCATATATACTAATTTCTTTTGAAATATTAACATTTTTTAATAATTCATCTATTTTTTTATAATTTTTTTCTCTTTTAATTAAATTCTTACCATATCTTTTATGCTCTAAATAATGAGTTAATTCGTGTATGTAATTTGATAGTATATTATCATTACAAGCCAATCTATTAATGTAACCATTTTTTAAAGTTGATTCATATTTTTCTTCACTGCCTAATATTAATGGATTTAAGTATAAAGTATTTGTTTTAGGTAAATAAGAACCCACTTGTATTTCAGCATCCATTATAACTGCTTTTAATCCTTTTAGTTTTTTACTATCTAATTTCATAAGATTACAATTTTCATATAAATTATCATCTATATACTTCAATTCTTTCTTTAACTCTCTAATATCACTATATTTATTTAGTGTACCTTTTTCAATGTAAAGTTTAACTTTAGATTTTATATTAGTTATTTCATTAATTGTATATTCTTTTGTTTCTGCTTGTATTGTTCTTAATATAGTCTGAGTTTTTTTACTTATTCTTAAACCTCTATCAAATTCTTCAAATCTATTTCTTAAAGTTTTTACTTCCCCTTTTTTAATTTTATACCTTGATTTATAGAAATTTACTACTACTTTTTTCTTTAAAATAAGGTCTATAATCACTAAACCGGTTAGGATTTTCTTCTATATTTTTAGTGACCTTTAAATTCATATCTTTAAGGTCATCATCTAACTGTATTATACTACTTCTGCACCTATAATGTAAAGAAGGATACAAGCCAATTCTAAAGTTTCAAAATTTTTAAATTTAGTTTATTTAAAAATTAAAGAATAAAATCTTTAATTATAAATATATTTAAAGATTTCTATTCTTTTAGATTCTATTGAATATATTTAAAAAGTATGATAAAATCTAAGTAAAACAAAATAACGAGGAGTAAAATGATAGATAAAAAATTTAAAAGAAATTTTTCAATAATTGCTCATATAGATCATGGTAAATCTACCATTGCTGATAGATTACTTGAAATGACTGGTACTGTTAGTCAAAGAGAAATGAAAGAGCAATTATTAGATAGTATGGACCTTGAACGTGAAAAAGGAATAACTATAAAAGCACAAGCTGTCACTTTAAATTATAAAGCAAAAGATGGAAATATATACGAATTAAATCTTATTGATACACCTGGTCACGTTGATTTTATATACGAAGTTTCAAGATCTCTTGCTGCATGTGATGGTGCTTTGCTTGTAGTTGATGCAGCACAAGGAATTGAAGCTCAAACTCTTGCTAATGTATATTTAGCACTTGAAAATGATTTAGAAATTTTGCCAGTTATCAATAAAATAGACCTACCTTCTGCAGATCCAGATAGAGTTATGCTTGAAATTGAGGATGTAATAGGATTACCTACTGATAATTCTGTTCTTGTTTCAGGAAAAACAGGAATAGGAATAGATGAATTACTTGAAGGTATAGTTAATCATCTTCCTGAACCAGATGGTAAAGATAACGCTCCATTAAAAGCACTTATATTTGATTCTCATTATGATGATTTTAGAGGAGTTATTACATATATACGTATAATTGATGGTTCTATTAAAAAAGGTGATAAAATCAAAATAATGTCAACAGGTAAAGAATTTGAAGTTCTAGAATTAGGAATATTCTCACCTAAAATGAAAGAAACAAATGAATTAAATACAGGTTCAGTTGGATATATTATTACTGGTATTAAATCAATAAAAGATACACAAGTTGGAGATACAATAACTCATGTTAAAAATCCTACAGAATTTCCACTTTCAGGTTATAGACCAGCATTAAGTATGGTATTTGCAGGTATTTATCCAATATCTACTGATGATTACGAAGATTTAAGAGAAGCTTTAGAAAAACTGCAATTAAATGATGCTTCACTTAGCTACACCCCTGAAACTTCACTTGCATTAGGATTTGGTTTCCGTTGTGGTTTCTTAGGATTATTACACATGGAGATTATTGTAGAAAGATTAAGACGTGAATTTGGAATTGATTTAATCTCTACTGCTCCATCAGTTGAATATCACGTTACAGTCGAAGGTACTTCTAATATGCTTATAATAGACAACCCAGCAGAATTTCCTGAAGGTAGAAAACATATCGAAGAACCATTTATTAAAGGAACAATAATCGTACCTAAAGATTATGTAGGAAATGTAATGGAACTTTGTCAAGAAAAACGTGGAACTTTTGTAAATATGAGTTTCGTTGATGAAAATAGATCGATGATAATATATGATTTACCTCTTGCTGAAGTTGTTATAGATTTTTACGATAAACTTAAATCAAGAACTAAAGGTTATGCTTCATTCGAATATGAAATGATAGGATTTAGAGAATCTAATCTTGTTAAAATAGATATTCTTGTAAGTGGACAAGCAGTAGATGCATTCTCATTTATAGCACATAATGATAATGCTTATTATAGAGGAAGATCTATAGTTGAGAAATTAAAAGAAGTTATTCCAAGACAACAATTTGAAATTCCTATACAAGCAGCACTTGGAACTAAAGTAATTGCTCGTGAAACAGTTAAAGCATTAAGAAAAAATGTATTAGCTAAATGTTATGGTGGAGATATTACTCGTAAGAAAAAATTATTAGAAAAACAAAAAGAAGGTAAAAAGCGTATGAAAGCTATTGGTAATGTAGAAATACCACAAGAAGCATTCTTATCGGTACTTAAGTTAAATGATTAAATTTTGACTATAATTTTTTAATATGATATAATTTATAAGAAATAAAAAAATTGGAGGAAATATGGGAAGACATGGTACTATAGCAGGTCGTAAAGAAGCACAAGATAAAAAAAGAGGAGCAGCTTTTACTAAATATGTTAGATTAATTACTGTTGCTGCTAGAAATGGTGCAGACCCTGAATATAACGTTGCATTAAAACATGCTATTGAAAAAGCTAAGGCAATAAATATGCCTAATGACAATATTACAAGAGCTATTAAAAAAGGTTCTGGAGCAGATGGTTCTGCTACATTTGATTCATTAAATTATGAAGGATATGGACCAGGTGGTGTTGCAGTAGTTGTTGAATCACTTACTGATAATAGAAACAGAACTGCTTCAGCTGTAAAATCAACTTTTGATAAAAACGGAGGTAATTTAGGAGTTACTGGATGTGTTTCATATATGTTTGATAGAAAAGGTGTAATCATTATAGAAAAAACTGATAAAACTGATGAAGATAAAATAATGGAAATTGCTCTTGAAGCAGGTATGGAAGATATGGAAAGTTTAGATGATAGTTTCTATATCACTACTCCAACAGATACTTTTGATGCAGTGTCTGATGCTTTAAGAAAAAATGGTTATGAATTACTAGAATCAGATATCGAATACGTACCATCAATCGAAGTTGAAACTTTATCTGATGAAGATTTAGAAAAATTAAGAAAATTAATAGATATTCTTGAAGATAATGATGATGTTCAAAAAGTATATCATAATTATGCTGGAGAATTATAATAAACATAATAAAACTAAAAAGAAGAACAAATAATCTAAAATAGATAATGTGCTTCTTTTTAATTATACATAATAACAATATTTTACTAAAATATTTATTTAATTATTAAATTTCATTGAAAATTTCTTTATATTTTTCTTCATCTACATAACTAGATATAGCACCTATATTAGTTGTTGATAAAGAAGCATAATTAGTTGCAAATCTTGATATATTTTCTAAATTAATTATACTTAATTTTTTCTTATCTTCTTCTGTTTTAAGTAATTTTGAAATGTATGCCCCAACAAAAGCATCGCCTGCTCCTGTTGTATCTATAACTTTAACATTCGGTATAGTGTTTAAAACCTTAAAACCATTATGATATACTTCTGAGCCATTTTCACCTTTAGTGTATAAAACATGTGATATATGTTTGAATTTATCTTCTAAAGCTTTTTCTATATTATTTGTTCCTGTAACAAATTCTAATTCATTATCAGATATTTTCAATATATCTACATAAGGTAAAAACTCTTGTATAGTATTATAATATTCATTCATATCTTCCCAAAGATTAAATCTTAAATTAACATCAAAACTAATTAATATACCTGTTTCTTTA
>NZ_CDRRBS010000089.1:0-4122 GCF_977040545.1 Pseudostreptobacillus sp.
TAAACTGGTTGATGACTGGAAAAAAAGCGAAGTAAGGCCCAAAATACTTATTCACAGCTGTTGTGCGCCATGCAGTACATACACTCTTGAATTTCTTTCAGAATATGCTGATGTTACTGTACTTTTTGCCAATTCCAATATTCATCCTAAATCAGAATATGAAAAAAGAGCAAGAGTTCAAGAAGAGTTTATACTAGAATTTAATAAAAGAACTGGTAATAATGTAGGTTTTATAGAAGATGAATATAATCCTAAATATTTTGTTGAATTAACTAAGGGAGAAGAGTTTGAACCAGAAGGTGGTAAAAGATGTATAACATGTTTTCAAATGCGTTTAGATATAGTTGCAAATTATGCTAAAAAAATGGGATTTGATTATTTTGGATCAGCACTTACATTATCTCCTAAGAAAAATTCAAAATTGATAAACGAACTTGGATTTGAAGTGCAGGAAATATATGATGTTAAATATCTTCCTTCTGATTTTAAAAAGAATAATGGTTATAAAAGAAGTATAGAATTATGTAATGAATATGATGTATATAGACAATGTTATTGTGGGTGTATATTTGCTCTTAGAGATCAGTTAAAACAACAAAAAGAAAGAGAAAATTTATGAATATAGGTATAATTGGAGCTGGGGCATCAGGAGTAGTTCTTGCTATATTATTAGCAGAAAAAGGTTATGAAGTAACTGTTATTGAAAGAAAAGATAGAATATTAAAAAAATTATTAGTTACAGGTAATGGTACTTGTAATTATACTAATGTTAATGCAAGTTATTCAAATTATTTTTCAATAGACAAAGAAATAAGTAAAGATATATTTGAAGATTTTTCGTATAAAGATGTACTAGAATTTTTTTCAAATATTGGAATTGAACCTTCAATTGAAGATAGTGGTAAAGTATATCCAAACTCATATCAAGCTTCTTCAGTTGTAGATGCTTTAAGATTCAAACTTGAAAGTTTTGAAAATGTAAATATAGTTTTAAATGAAGAAGTTGAAAAGATAAGAAAGAAAAATAATAAATTTAATATAACAACGAATAATAGAGAATATATATTTGATAATATTGTATTAGCTACAGGGGGTAATTCATATAAAGAACTGGGTTCTAATGGTAGTGGATATATACTAGCTTCTAAAATGGGTCATACTTCAACTGAGTTATACCCAATATTAGTACAACTTAAGTCGGAAAAAGAATATGTTAAAGGATTAGAAGGCGTTAAACTTCCTGTTATATTAAAAGCTTTTGTTAAAAATGAAAAAATAAGAGAAGATAAAAATGAGTTGTTATTTACCCCTTATGGTATATCAGGTCCAACAGTATTTAATTTATCATATTTAACAGCTTTATATGGATTTGAAAATATAGACTTTTATGTTGATTTCTTACCGAATATAGATAAAAAAGAATTGAAAAAAAACATATATGATAGGATTTATAAATTAGGTTATTTAAATTCTGAGTATCTTTTAAATGGTTTGGTTAATAAAAAACTAGCTGTATTTTTGCTTAAAAAATCTGGTGTTGAAAAATTAGATGTTAAAGTTTCTGAAATAAATAAGAGTATAATTGATAAATTAGTAGATAATTTAAAAAATTATCATATTAAAGTATATGATACAATGGGATTTTCTAACGCACAAGTAACTGCTGGAGGAATAAGATTAAGTGAAGTTAATAATATAACGTTCGAATCAAATATTATTAAAGGGTTATATATAATAGGAGAAGTATTAGATGTTTTTGGAGACTGTGGAGGGTATAATCTTACTTGGTGTTTTATGACCTCATTTGCAGTTGCTAGATGTTTTTAAGGGGAGTGAAATGTTAAGAATAACTAATGTTAAAGTAGATGTTAAACATGATTTAAATGATGTAATAGAAACTATAAAAGAATTATTAAATATTACAAATGTAACCGATGTTAGAATTAATAATAAATCTATAGATGCAAGAAACAAAAATAATATAAAGTATGTATATTCTATAGATTTTAATAGTGATGATATATTAGATGCTGAAATAGAAAATTATAAAAATTTACAAGTGGTAGAAGAATATATATATCCTCAAAAAATAGTAGAAAATTTTAAAGGATTGAGACCTGTTATTATAGGTACAGGGCCTGCTGGTATGTTTGCTGGATTAATACTTGCTCAGGCTAATTTAAAACCTATAATTATAGAAAGAGGAGAATCAGTAAGAGAAAGAGAAAAAACGGTATATAATTTTTTTAATACAGCCAATTTAAATGTAGAGAGTAATGTTCAATTTGGCGAAGGAGGTGCCGGAACTTTTTCTGATGGTAAACTAACAACAAATACTCATAATATACGAATACAGAAAGTTGTAGAAGAGTTGATAGAATGTGGAGCTAATCCTGAAATAAAATATATATCTAAACCACATTTGGGTACAGATGAATTGATAAAGATAGTTGAAAATATTAGAAATAAAATTGAAAATCTTGGTGGTAAATATTATTTTAATACTAAGTTTATAGATTATACAATTAACTCTAATAATGAATTATCTAGTATAAAATTATTAGATATGAAAAAAAATGAAATTTATGAATTAGAAACTGATAATTTAATATTAGCAATAGGACATAGTGCAAGAGATACTTTTGAAATGTTATATAAAAATAAACTTGAAATGAGTAAAAAGCCTTTTTCTATGGGAGTTAGAATTGAACATAAACAAGATATGATTAATAAAGTTCAATATGGGAAATATAAAGATATATTACCCCCTGCAGAGTATAAACTTAATGCAAGAACTTCAAATAATAGAGGGGTATATACATTTTGTATGTGTCCGGGAGGTGTAGTAGTACCTTCAGCAAGTGAGAAAGGTAGACTTGTTGTTAATGGTATGAGTTATAGTAAAAGAGATTTAGAAAATGCAAATTCTGCAGTTTTAGTTAATGTTATGCCAGATGATTTAAATGACCATGTTCTATCAGGTATGTATTTTCAAAGAGAAATTGAAGAAAAAGCATTTATTTTAGGAGGTTCAGATTATAAAGCACCTGTACAAATGGTTGTTGATTTTATAAATAATAAAAAAACTACAAAAATAGGGAAAGTCAAACCTAGTTATAGTATAGGATATAAGTTGGTAAATATGAATGATTTATTTCCAGAATATATTAGTAGTTCATTGAGAGAAGGATTAAGATTATTTGATAATAAAATTAAAGGATTTGGAAGTGGAGATGCAATTATTACTGGAGTTGAAAGTAGAACTTCTTCGCCTATAAGAATAAATAGAAATGAAAATCTTAATGCTAGTGTTAAGGGAATTATTCCTTCAGGAGAAGGAGCTGGTTATGCAGGGGGTATAATGAGTGCTGCAGTTGATGGTATTAGATGTGCAGAACAAGTTATAGAAAATATATTGAATAATAGTTAGAGGATAGTAAAAAACTATCCTCTATTTTATTTATTTATTCAATTCTTTCTCCAACTTTAAATCCATATTCATAATCAATGATTAGTTTAGTTCCATCTTCTTTATAGAATATAGAAGGCCCAAATAGTTTTCCGTCTCTATAAGACATATCTTTTATAATTTTACCATCATTATAGAATATATGATGACCATCTTTTTTATTTTTTCTATAATTTCTTTCAGATGACAATACTCCATTTTCGTCATAATCAAACCAAGTAGATTTTTCAGGGAAAGATTGATAAAGCTCAGCATAGTATTCTATTAACATTATTTTTCCATCTTCATGGAAAAATACTTGTTCTCCAATGTGATGATTATCTAAGAAATTTTCTATTGATAGTAATATAGGTTTTTCTAATGAATCATTGTCATAAAATATCCATTTATGATCTTGAAATGCTCCGTTTTTCATAGTGAAAATAGATGTTTCATTATGTGTATTTAATATATATTTTCCGCTTCTTTTATTAGGTTGTGTTTCTTCTGGCATAAAGTCAACATAACGTTCTGATTTGATATTTTCTTTAGTTTCAATTAGCTCACCATTTCTATAAACATTTATAGACATTATAAGACCTTCTTTATCGAAACGTAATTGTTCACCATCAAGTAAACCTTCTTTGTAATTAGCGATACCTATAAATTCAGTT
>NZ_CDRRBS010000090.1:0-4104 GCF_977040545.1 Pseudostreptobacillus sp.
TTATTTATGCAAGCATAAATAATTTACATAGATTTGCATGTGTTAAGCATTCTGTCAGCGTTCATCCTGAGCCAGGATCAAACTCTTCATTCAATATCTTCTTTTTTTATTTCTTATATTAAATATTCTTTTACACCTTTTGTGTCTTTAGTTTAATCCTTATTAAGTTATTAGCAATTGACTTCTTTTCTTGTCTTTCACAGTTGTTTGTTTGCTTTTCTTATTTCTTATCTCATTGTCCTTCCACTCGGTCTCCCTCGTGGACAATATCTATATTACCATATATTATCTCTTATTGTCAACTACTTTTTTTCTTTTTTTTGAAATTTTTTTCTCTTTTTTTTGAAAATTAAAATGTACCTTTAAACTTTGCTTTGTTTTTTTAGTTTATTGGTACATTTTATAAATATTTTTTATTTAAAATCCATTATTTTCATTTAATAATTTAAACCATTCTCCAGATTTTTTTATTTTTCTCTCTTGAGTATTTATATCTAATTCTATTAGACCATATCTATTTTTATACGCATTTAGCCATGACCAACAATCTATTGTAGTCCAAACTAAATATCCAAAACAATTAGAACCAGCTTCTATTCCTTTATGTAACTCGATTAAATGTTCTTTAAAGAATTCTATTCTATAATCATCTTGAATTTGTCCATTTTCTTTATATTTTTCTTCTCCTTCTACACCCATACCATTTTCAGAAACAAACCAAGGAATATTTCCATAATTATCTCTTATATTCAACGCTATATCATATAATCCTTGAGGATAAATTTCCCATCCTCTATGAGGATTCATACGACGTCCAGGCATAACATAATAATCATAATAATACTCAGGCATAAACGGAGCTTCCGGATTAGGAAGAGAGGCTCTCGCTGCAACTCTTATTGGTTGATAATAATTCACTCCTAGTATATCTACCGTATTTTCTTTTATAGTTTTCAATTCATCTTCTGTATATTCTGGCATTAAATCGTGTTTTTTTATAATCTCTACCAATTCTTTATCATAACTTCCTTTAACAGCTGGATCTAAAAAAGATTTATTTGCAAAAAGTTCTGCTATTCTTGCAGCTTTCAAATCTGCAGGATTTTGTGATCTAGGATATGCAGGTGTTAAATTTAATATTATTCCTATTTTTCCATCTTTTACTATACCTTTAAATTCTTTTATTGCTTCAGCAGAAGACAAAGCAAGATTATACCCTACTTGAACAGCTTTTTTAGGATCTACTTCCATAGGATAATGATATTGTTTTAAATATCCACACTCAACCGTTACTATAGGTTCATTAAATGTAAACCACATTTTAACTATATCCCCAAATAATTCAAAACATTTTTTAGCATATTCTTTATACGCTTTAACAACTTCCTTACTTTCAAAACCACCAAATTTTTCTTGAAGAACAAGAGGAGTATCAAAATGAGATAAATTAACCATAACCTCAATTCCTTCTTCTTTCAAAGCTTCAAAATATGATCTATAAAACTCATAAGCCTTAGGATTTATCTCTCCTACTCCATCTGGAATAAGTCTTGACCAAGAAATTGAAGTTCTAAAAGCATTATGACCTGTTTTTTTCAACAACTTAACATCTTCTAAATATCTTTTATACATAGTAGTTGTATTTTCAGGCCCTATATTGTTATGAAACTTATATGGTTCCAACTCATAAAGTTTATCCCAAACCGTTAAACTTTTACCATCTCCCGATACTCTTCCTTCACTTTGTTCAGCACTTATTGAACTTCCCCACAGGAAACCTTCTGGAAATTTAATCATAAATACACTCACTCCTTATAACTTTCTATTATTCTTAATATATTCTTCTATTTGTTTCAATACTCTCTTTTTCTTTTTCTTTAAAAAATACGACATTAAAAATTCAACTATCATATTATTATATTTATTCCAAAAAGAATCTGTATAATATTCCTCAATATATTCAACCTCTAAATTTTCATTATCTATATCATTTAATAAGTATTTAACAATATTTTCTCCAAGAGAAGTTTTATAAACTAAAGAATACTCCTTATTTTCTTCAATATTTATCAATTCAACACTACTTTCTACTTTTTGTGAAAACTTAGAACTTAATTCTTTTTTAAATTTCATTCCTTTTTCTATTTTTTTTACATTTAATTCTCTTTTTAAATTCTCTAATAAAAAATTATAAAATTCACTACTCGAAACATTTAATTTCATCTTTAATTTCATTTTTTTCTCCTAGACATTATAAAGCCACTAATAATTAAAAAAGCTCCCATTATTAAATTTATAGGTTTGTAATTATATGGATATGTAGCTATTGATAACGTCCCTAAAGTTATTAAAAAATATGACCAAGATTTCATAAATTACCTACCTTTTTAAAAAATGGGGATAAACCCCCATTTTTTCTATTTATCTTTTACTCTATTAGCTAATATTACAAATGGTGTGTAAAGAACAAAGGCAACTAAAACGTTAAATAATGAAACTAATGCCGCCATTATTGAACCACCTGTTGCAAAGAATGCGTATAATCCTGGAGGTAATACCCAAGGAACTGCAACGTAAACCGGAGGAACTATTCCAAGTTTTGTTGCAACATAAGCAATTATTGACCCTAAAGTTGGTGCTAATAAGAATGGTATTATATATATAGGATTTAATACTATTGGTAATCCAAATATTATTGGTTCATTAATATTAAATACTCCCATAGGTGTTCCAAGTTTAGCTATCGCTCTATATTCTTCTCTCTTAGAGAATAACATTATAGCAATTACTAAAGCTATACTTATTCCTGAACCACCCATTTGTAGATAAGCATCAAAAGATCCTCTTGTCCATATATATGGTAAAGTATCTATAGTACCACCTTTAGCTATATGATCAGCATTTGCAAGTAAAGCTGGTTGGTATATACCTTCTATAATTGGTCCTAATACATTGTGTCCATGTAATCCAAAGAACCAGAATAATTGTATCAAGAAAGATATAAGCGCTACAGAGAATATACCTTGTGATAATCCAAGTAATGGAATTTGTATATACACAGATATTAAATCATTTAATGAAGAACCTGTAGTTTTAGTTATAACAAAAGATAAAATAGAACATACATATACTGCTACTATACCTGGAATTAATGAAGTAAATGCTTTATTTACTGCAGGTGGAACTGAATCAGGTAATTTAATTGTTATATTTTTCAACATTAAGTTACAGAAAATTAATGTAGAGATAAATCCTATTATCATTGCAGCAAATAATCCTGTTGCTCCTAAATAGTTAACATTTATATATCCCCATTGATCAACAGGAATCATAGTACCATTAACATCTAAATCAAATTTAGCACTTTGTGGTAAAAATGCTATAAACGAACCAAGAGCAACTAAAGCTCCAGCTAAAGGATTAACCTTATAGCTATTTGATAAGTTATACCCTAAAGCAACAATGAAAACTAAAGATAAGATAGCAAGTGATGCAAACCATACTACTCCATTTATTTGTATAAGTGGTTGCATAGCTTCAACAAACCCTGTCATTCCTGCATTATTAGGTAAATCTCTAAAGAATACGTTTAATAATACCGCTACTGATCCTACCATAGTTATTGGTAATATAGAAATAAACGAATCTCTAATTGCCACTAAATGTTTTTCAGCAGATATTTTTTGTGCTACTGGAACAAATTTCTGTTCCATCCAATTCATGAATCCATTCATATTGTTTTCTCCTTATATATTTTTATTTTTTTAATATTTCTAAAACGCTATTTAAGACTTTTTCTCCATTCATAGCTCCATAGTCCATCATGTTTATAACATTAACAGGAGTATCTCCAAACATTTCTTTCATAGCTCCTTCAAGATATTTAACTTGTGGACCAAGTAAAAGTATATCAATTTTACCAACATATTCATTAGCTTGAGCTTCAGGTATAGCTTTTATTTCTGCTTCTATTCCTCTCGCTTCAGCTGATTTTTTCATTTTTTCAACTAAAAAACTTGTTGACATACCCGCACTACATACAAGTAAAATTTTTAACATAATTCTCACCTCTATAATTCAATTTTAAATCTAGTATAAGCATCA